>JAJAZN010000240.1 GCA_026785685.1 Thermoleophilia bacterium | reverse complement strand
CTGCGCGGCTGATTCGCGCGCAGGTGAAGAGCGTCCGGGAGCGCGTCTACGTGAAGCGGGCGCAGGCTCTCGGTGCCGGAAATCGCAGGCTGATCTTCAAACACGTGCTGCCGCAGGTGGCGCCGCTCCTGATCGCGAACACGGTGCTGATGATCGCACTTGCCATCTTCGCCGAGACGTTCATCACCTTCCTCGGCCTCGGTGACCCGAGCACGATCTCCTGGGGCAGGCTGATCGAGAACGCCTTCGAGGGCGAGGCGACGATCAACAACGCGTGGTGGGCGATCGTGCCGCCCGGGGTCTGTGTGACGATCGTGATCCTCGCGTGCACGATGGTCGGGCAGTCCGTCGAGGACGGACTCAACCCGCGCCTGCGCGTTGGCCATCTCTCGGTCAAGCGATTCCGGGTTCGCCCGGGTGCTGGATCGAAGGCGCCGAAGTGAGCGCCCGTCCGCCCGTGATCCGCGTCGAGGATCTGAACGTGTGGTTCGACCTCCCTGGCGGTGGCGAGTTGCACGCCGTCCAGGGCGTGACGTTCGAGCTTCGCGCGGGAGCGCGAATGGGACTCGTCGGTGAGTCGGGCTGCGGGAAGACGACGACGATCCTCGCGATGATGGGGCTGCTCCCCGCGACGGCGTCGGTGTCCGGCAAGGTCCTGCTCGACGGGGAAGACATCCTCGTCGGCGGCGAGGAGACGATCAGCCCGCATCGCTGGAGCGATATCTCCATGGTCTTTCAGGGGGCGATGAACGCCTTCAACCCGGTCAGGACGATAGGCGCCCAGATAGCCGAGCCGATGGTGCTGCACGGGATGGCGACGGGGAAGAGCGCGCGGTCGCGCGTCGCCGAGCTCCTCGAGCTCGTCGGCATCGCCGGCGACCGGGCCAACCGCTACCCGCACGAGTTCTCGGGCGGCATGCGCCAGCGGGCTGCGATCGCGATGGCGCTCGCGTGCTCACCGAAGGTTCTGCTCGCCGACGAGCCGACGACGGCGCTCGACGTGATGGTGCAGGCGCAGATTCTCGAGCTGCTCGTCAGCCTCTCGACGACGCTCGGGCAGGAGCTCGGGCTGACGGTGATCCTCGTCACGCACGACCTGCCGGTGGTCGCCCAGGTGTGTGACCGCGCGGCCGTCATGTACGCCGGCGAGATCGTCGAGATGGGCGGGATGTCCGAGATCTACCACGATCCCCGCCACCCATACTCGCGCATGCTGTTCGCCGCGACTCCTGATCTGCTCGGCGACGACGAGGTACTCTCGATCCCGGGCGCTCCACCGCGACTCGACCGCGAGATCGTGGGCTGCCCGTTCAGGCCCCGATGCGACTCGGCGTTCGAGCCGTGTTCGACCGTTCGCCCTGGTCGGAGGGAGCCGGTCGCGGGGCACGAGGCGCGCTGCCACCTCAATGACCCGTCGCTGACGGAGCTCCCGTCGTGAGCCAGGCGGCCGAGGCAGCGGCGGCGAAGGTGTCCGCGGCGGACGGGTCGCTGCTCGAGGTCGACGACCTGATCAGCCACTACCCGGTGCCGCGCGGTCTGCTCGGAGCAATGATGCGCCGGCCGCGGTTGACCGTGAAGGCGGTCGATGGCGTGACCTTCTCCGTGGCGGCTGGCGAGATGGTGGCGCTCGTCGGCGAGTCAGGCTGTGGCAAGACGACGACAGCGCAGACGGTGATCCGGATGGTCGCGAACCAGGGCGGCTCGATCCGCTTCGACGGGGCAGAGATAGGCGAGCTGAGCCCCGGTCAGCTACGGCCGTTGCGCCGCGAGATCCAGATCATCTACCAGGATCCGTATGAGTCGCTCGATCCGCGGTTTACCGTGCGGGACACGATCGAGGAGCCGATCCGGGTGCACTCACTCGTCCCCCGCAAGGAAGACAGGGAGGCGAAGGTGTACGAGGCGATGGAGCGTGCGGGCTTGACGCCGCCCGAGTTGTTCATCGACCGCTATCCGCATGAATTGTCCGGCGGTCAGCGTCAGCGGGTCGCGATCGCGGCGGCGCTCGTGCTCGAGCCGAAGCTCCTGATCGCGGACGAGCCGGTGTCGATGCTCGACGTGTCCGTGCGCGCGGGGATCCTCGCGCTCCTCGACGGACTCCGTAGAGAAGGCATGGGCGTGCTCATGATCACGCACGACCTCTCGACCGCGGCGCACTTCGCAGACCGGATCGCAGTGATGTACCTCGGCCGCATCGTCGAGGAAGGCCCTGCGCGCGACGTTGTGCGCAACCCGCAGCATCCGTATACGAAGGCGCTGATCTCGGTCGTGCCGCGGCGTGACCCGGATCAGCGGGCCTTCCCGCAGATCCTCACGGGCGAGACGCCGAACCCGGTGCGGGTGCCGCCGGGCTGCCGCTTCCACCCGCGCTGCCCGGTGGCCGAGGAGCGGTGCAAGGAGACGGATCCCGAACTGCGGGCGTTGGACGGCGTGGCGGTGGGGCACCGGGCGGCGTGCATTCTGCTTGGGCCACCCTCGGGCCCTTGACGCGCGACCTCGGCGCGCTTGACATCAGATGCATCGATTGCTAACATCTGATGTATGACTCGAACGACGCTCGATCTCGACGCGACCGTGATGCGTGAGTTGCGGCGGCGGCAGGCCGTGGAGGGGAAGACGATCGGCGCGCTCGTCTCCGAGCTGCTCGCGGTGGCTCTCGCCGAGCCCCCGGCGCCGACGCCGGCTTTCTCGTGGACGTCGCGGCCGATGGCTGCCCGGGTCGACCTCGACGACAAGGACGCCGTTTACGCGGCACTCGACGCGCGGTGAGCGCCGCGATCGACGTGAACCCGCTGCTCTACGCATCGGATTCGTCGAGCCAGTTCCACGATGCAGCGCTCGCGTTCGTCGAGCGAGTCGCGGCGGGGCCCGAGCTCGTCTACATCTTCTGGCCGACGGCGATGGCCTATCTTCGGACTGCCACGCACCCTTCGGTCTTTGCGACACCCCTGTCGTCCCGTGAGGCGCTCGCGAACCTCGGTGCGCTCCTCGACCTCCCACATGTCCGCAGTCCAGGCGAAGACGCCGGCTTCTGGCCGGCGTTCCGCGCGGTGGCGGACGAGGTGGCACCGCGGGGCAACCTTGTTCCCGACACCCACCTCGTGGCGCTCATGCGCGCCTACGGCGTCGAGGCGATTTGGACGCGCGATCGCGACTACCTCAAGTTCGACGGCGTTCGCGTGCTCGACCCGTTCGCGACTACCTGAGAGGAGCTCTCTTCCGCGAGGCAATCGTGTCGCCGCGATACGGTGTCCCCGGAAACGCCATTTCGAGAGAGGGAGTTCGGATGACGGGTGCGTCGCTAGAGCCGATCGGGTGGATCGGGTGCGGAGTCATGGGGAAGTCGATGAGCGGCCACCTACTCGAGGCCGGGCACCCGGTCACCGTCTACTCGCGCACGAAGTCGCGCGCCGACGACCTCGTCGCGCGCGGGGCCGTGTGGGCCGATACGCCGGCCGAGGTCGCCGCTTGCGCGAACGTCGTCTTCACGATGGTCGGCTTTCCGTCCGATGTACGCGAGGTCGTCCTCGGCGAGCACGGCACCCTCGTG
>JAJAZN010000239.1 GCA_026785685.1 Thermoleophilia bacterium | reverse complement strand
ATCGCCACGATTGCGAGCAGCAACCCGTTTCTCGCACTGGGCGCCAAGCCGGACGCGACGACCCTCCACGTTGCATTTCTGTTGGAGCGCCCACGTGCGGCTGATCTTCAGGGTCTCGATCCCGACCGCTCGCCGGCGGACGCATGTCTCGTCTCGGGACGCGACGTCTACCTCAACTACCCGAACGGCTCTGCCAGAACCCGCCTGACGTTGGGCTACCTGGAGCGGAGCCTCGGCGTTCAGGGCACGGCGCGGAACTGGCGCACCGTGTTGCGGATTGCCAACCTCCTCGATCGCTGATCGAACTCGGACGAAGACAGAGGCGCTGCGACGCCGAGCGCCGCCAGCGCGTTGTCATTCGCACCACGCGAGAACGTCGGCGAAGTGCCGGTCGGCGAGTGCGCCGAAGAGGCCGCCGCGTGTGAGCTTGGCACGGCTCGTTGCCGGGCTCGTGATGCCGCAGAGAAACCGCGCCCGCTGTCGCGGCAGACCGAGCGCATCGGGCTGCGCGGCCGCCAGCTCCTGAAGCAGGGACCGGTCGACGACCTCGTCGAGTGCAGGCAGAGGCGTGCCCAGCGGAAGCTGCTGCGCAACGCCGCCGAGGCAGAAGGTGCAATGCCGACACGGCTCGCCGCGTTGCTCGCCGAAGTAGGCCACGAGTGCGTTGACCTGGCAGCCATCGTTGGTCACGAGTGCGATGACCTGCTGAATCCGCCTCGCCTCCGCCTGCTCGCGGAGAGCGAATCGCTCAACGAGTCGGTCGATCAGCTCGACGGTGGAATCGGGCCGGGCAAGGATTGTGTATCGCTGTCGAGCATCAGCGACGCGGAGCTCGATCAACCCGCGTCGCTCGAGGTGGCCGAGCGCTGCCACTATGCGACTGCGCTCCTCGCCGAGGACACGGGCGGACTCCTCGGGATCGAGGCCCGTCCAGACGCGGCCCGTCTTCCCGCTGGCAAAGAGCCGTCGGAGGAAGTCGGCTCGGTCGACGTCGAATGCGGCCACAACCTCCTCGAACGACCCGGACACGGGGCGGAAACTGTAGCCCGCGTAGAACGGCGTTCCCTGCCGAAGGAAGCCGTCGAGCTCGAGGTATGTGAACACGGTCTTGAGGACGAGCGGCCGCACATCGAATTGGCCGGAGAGCTCGTATTCGCTGACGGCAAACTGCGCGCCTTCCTCGCGGGCGAAGACATCGTCGAGCAACCCTCCAATCGCCTCCCTCGTCGGCGTGTCGCCGTAGCTGAAGTTCTCGAGGGCGGGGACGTCGTCGTTGCACGCGAAGAGCTCGCAGATCGACGGCGCGCCGTCCCGCCCGGCCCGGCCGATCTCCTGCGAGTACGACTCGAGGCCCTTCGGGAGATTCAGGTGGTAGACGTACCGCACGTCTGCCTTGTCGATACCCATGCCGAACGCGATCGTGGCGACGACGACATTGGTGCCCGAGGCCATCCACCACTCCTGGGTAGCGACACGATCCTCGGGGCTCATGCCGGCGTGGTAGGGACGGGCGGGAAGGCCCGCTGCGGCGAGGAGCGAGGCGACGCGGAGCGCCGTGCGTTGGAGAGTGACGTACACGATCGTCGAGCCGGCCGGCCGCTCGCGAAGCCGGTCGATCAGCACCTGCTCGCGCTCCGATGCACTCGCCGGAGTGGTCAGAAGCGTCAGGTTGGGGCGATAGAACCCGGTGACGATGGAGTCGGCCTCGGCGATCCCGAACCCGGCACAGATGTCGGCGACGACTGCCGGTGTCGCGGTAGCCGTGAGCGCGAGCACGCGCTCCGCTCCGAGCTCGTGCGCACGCGCCGCGAGCTTGAGGTAATCAGGTCGGAAATTGTGCCCCCACTCCGAGATGCAGTGCGCCTCGTCGACGGCGAAGAGCGAGATCTTCGTCCGCTCGAGCTGATCGAGAAAGCGCTCGTTGTTGAACCGTTCCGGCGCGACGTACAGGAGCTTCAGACTGCCGGCAGCAAGTCGATCGGAGACGTTGCGCACCTCGTCTGCTCCGATGCTGGAATCGAGCCGCGCGGCATCGATGCCCCGACTCACAAGGGCGTCGATCTGATCCTTCATCAGCGCGATCAGCGGCGAAACGACGACCGTGACTCCGTCGAGCAGAAGTGCAGGCAGCTGATAACAGAGGCTCTTGCCGGCACCCGTGGGGAACACCGCGAGCGCCGATCGGCCGGCGATCAGCGCCTCGACAACCTGCTCCTGGCCGGGCCGGAAGTCGGGGAAGCCGAACCGCTCGAGAAGAAGCGTGCGGGCGTTCGATGATGTGTTCATTGTCATTGTTGACAACATAGCACAGGGCCAGGACAGTGCCGCGAATCCGCCAGTCTGTCAGCGCCCGTCGATGTCAGGAGCCGCGGAGCTTCATTGCGTCGAGCGTCACCTCTCCTGCCCCGAGCCTCGCCATCAAGGCGAGCTCAGCCCGCAGTCGTGCCTCCGCCGCACCAAGCACGTCCTCCGCCCGCGCGCGTGCCACGACGACTGCGCCATCGCCGTCGAGAACGACGAGATCGCCCGGCCGGATCGTGACGCCACCGACGTCCACGGGCACATCGAGTTCCCCTTGCTCGTCCTTCACGGCACCCGCCGCACACACGGAGCGAGCCCAGATCGGGAGTCCTAACTCGAGGAGCTCGTCGGCGTCTCGCACGGGCCCGTCGACGAGGATCCCGGCGGCACCGCGGACCCGCGCCTGGAGCGCGAGAATCTCCCCGACGAGGGCAGCACCCGCCTGCCCGGCCGTCGTCAGCACGATCAGGTACTCGGGCTCGACCGTCGCGAGCAACCGGTGCACTGCGAGGTTGTCGTTCGCGCCGCAGAGCGCCGTGCGCGCAGGCCCGGCGGCCCGGCTCCCCTCGATGATCCGCAGCAGGCTGCCGCCCACGAGGCCGTCGCGGCCCGCTGCCTCGTAGATCGTGGCGACGCCGAGCTCCGCGAAGCGACGGTCGCCACGCACGTGCGCCCGCCTCTACCAGTCGCCGACGCTGCCGTCGGCGTAGAAGACCCGCTGCGGCAGCTCCGGCTGGAACGGGTGCTGTGCCACGACATCGAGGTCGATCTCGATCCCGAGGCCCGGCCGGTCGGTCGCCCGGGCGAGCATCCCGGCCGGGTCGATCGGGTGCGACTCGGTCGCGACGTCGTCGCGCCAGGGGACGTCCGAGGTGACCGCCTCGCAGATGATGTACGAGGGCGTCGCGAGGCCGAGCTCGATCGACGCTGCAGTAGATACCGGCCCCTGAGGGTTGTGCGGCGCAAGGGCGACGCGGTGGATCTCGGCCAGGGCGGCGATGCGACGCACCTCGGTCAGGCCGCCGCAATGCGTGATGTCCGGCTGGATCACGCTGCAGGCACCCTTGGTCAGCAGCTCGTTGAACGGCGCTGCTCCGACCAGGCGCTCACCCGTCGCTATCGGCGTGCGCACCGACCGCTGGATGGCTGCGATGTCGTCAGGCCGCTCGGGCCAGCACGGCTCCTCGAACCAGTAGAGGTCGAACTGCTCGAGCGCGGACGCGAACAGATGCCCCATTCGCGGACTCGGGCGGGCGTGGCAGTCGACCATGATGTCGATTCCGTCGCCGACAGCATCGCGCATCGCGGCGACGCAGCGCTCGGCATGCCGAATCGGCGCGAGCCCCTCGAGCGGCATCGTCGGCGGCACCGCCATCGACTTGAAGGCCGTGAAGCCGCGCTCGACCATTCCGGCGGCAAGCTCACCGAAGCGTTGCGGCTCGTCGCTCTCGTAGAAGTCCTCCATCTTCCCGCCTCCGAGGTGGCCATAGAGCCGCACGTAGTCGCGCACAGGACCTCCCCATAGCTTGTGGCAGGGGACGCCGTGCACCCTCCCGAGGATGTCCCAGAGCGCGATGTCGATGCCGCTCATGGCCGTCCCGCGAACGATGCCGTTGCCGTGCCAGAAGTGCTGGCGGAACATCATCTGCCAGAGATGCTCGATCCGCGTCGGATCCTCACCGACGAGAAGATCCGCGAGATCCTCCACCGCTCCCACGACGGCGCGCGTATGCCACTCGAGCGTCGCCTCGCCCCAGCCGTGGAGTCCAGGCTCATCGGTGACAACGCGAACGAAGATCCAGTTCCGCATCCGGGCATTGCAGACGTGCGCCTCGACGGCCGTGATCTTCATGACGCATCCGAGACGGAGCGAAGGAGCTCGCCGCTCGCGTCGATCAACCGGTCGACCTCGCCCCGGTCGACGTTCGACGTCGTGATCCCGTACGCCCAGCGGTAGTTGTCCTGGTCGAGGATGTCGTTGAGCGGAATGCCCGCGACAAGGTCGAGATCCTCGCTCGCCGGCAGGTAGCCGGTGTAGTCGTTGCAGTAGCCAAGCGTGAACGTCGTCTCGAACGGACTCAGCTCCCGGATCCGCGAGCCGCACTCGTTGAAGAGCTCGAACGGGTTCGCCGCGATCGCTGCGTCACCGATGGCGAGCACCTGGATCTCGCTGCGAACGGGCTCGGCGGCGCGCCGGATCATGTCAACGTACATAGCGCACGAGGAGCGTTGGTAGAACTCTGGGGAGTCCTGCGCCGACGTCGCCGTATGGAGGCTCTCGGGCCACACCTCCGGGAAGTCGCGCTTCGGAAGCGCGTCAATCTCTGCCATGCGTGCCTCGAGCTCCTCGAGCTCGTAGGGGATCCTGCGACGACGCAGATCGAGCATCTCTGACCGGGCGCCGAGGTGCGCGTCGCCAGACGTCGTGATCTCCGGCAGCGTGGCGAGCACGGCGGCGGCCACGGCCGCTCCGAGCTCGTCGCGCCCCTCGTAGGAGTGGCGCCTGGCCTCACGGTTCCCGAACCAGTAGTCCCACGCTGCGACGTCACCGCCGCAGGCCTGGAGAAAGAGAACCTCGGCTCCCGGCACACCTCTCTCGACGGCGGCTCGCAGCGGCCCCGGAAACTCCGCATTCCACTCCAGGATCTGGCCGCCCATCAGCGTCGGGTGGCAGGCGAAGCCGGCCACCACCGCGATCGCCGTCCCGTCTTCTCCGTCGACCCGGAGCACCGGAACGCTGTCGTCGACCGGGCGCTCGCGCCGGACACGGTTGACCGTGATGCCCGGAGCGTGCCCAACGCCCGAGCCGACGCGGGCCGGTTGCCGGTGGCGCCAGGCCGAGTAGACCGCACCGGCGAGCTGGTCGGGCAACGCTGCTGCGTAGCGATCGAACGCCGGCACATCGGACAGTCCGCCGATCGTTGCGCCTCGCGAGATGCTCGGCGCGCTGTGGTTGTGCGCCGCGTTGACGAGCACGGCCTCGGGAGGGATCCCGGTCAGCTCCGCCACGATGCGCCGGGTCTCGGCGGTCAGCTCGGCGCCCGCGAAGACGAGGTCGAGGGCGATGATCGCGACGGCATTCCGGCCGTCGTCGAGGACGAGGGCCTGGGCGATCATCGGGTCATGGATGCCGTCGGCGAGGCCCGTTCGGAGCGACCAGCAGCCGGGCGGCAGGCCGCACGGTGGGGTGATATCGACGCGCGCGACGCCGGCCGTCAGTGTGCTCACTGTCGTTCTCCTCTCGTCCCGTTCACGTGCAGAGTGTCGATTCGTCGTCGCGGTGTCACACGAGCTACTCGAGCTCCGCGCGGTCGGCCTCGCGCGCGATCACAACAATATTGTCGCCCTGAGCCGTCGTTGCGATCGCCCTGATCACGGAGACGATCCCGTCTGTCTTGCTCAGGATCACCTCGGGCGCGCGGTCGGGGCGCTCGAGGAAGTGGATCCGGCCGACGGGCTCGTCGACCGAGACCCTCTGGCCGAGATCAACGGTCACCTCGAAGAGACCCGATTCCGGCGCGAGGAGGTAGTTGTCGAGCTCGGTGGCCATCAGCAACACCTGCTCGGGCAGGTCGAGATCCGCCCGGGTGACCGCGTCTCCCTCGATGACGCCGAAACGGCGCAGCACATTGGTGAGGCCGCTCAACGCGAGCCGGTGGATCGCCGCTGTCACATGACCGCCGCCGCCGAGCTCCGTCGAGACAACGATCTTGCCCTGCCGCTCTGCCTCGCCGACGAGGAGCCCGGTCCCGGCGATGTCGATATAGACGCAACACCAGTCGCTGTTCCAGTGCAGCATCCCGTCCACCATCTGACGCCGCTGTGCGGCGTCGTCCACCCAGTGCATCTCCGACCAGGGCAGGCAGAGGCCGGTGCGGCCCCCGCTGTGCATGTCGATCACGATGTCCGAGCGGGGGAAGAGCTCGGTAGCAAGAAAGTGCGCGAGCTGCTCGTCGGCAGAGCCTCCCGGTGACCCCGGGAACGAGCGATTCATGTTCGCGCCCGACGGCAAGAGCCGCGTGTAGGCGAGCGAGGCGTCCATGGAGACGCACGGGATCACGATCACGCGCCCGTTGACATGCTCGGGAAGAAGGTCGCGCGCGAGGTTGAGTGCGGCGACCTGGCCCTCCGGCTCATCACCGTGAACGCCGCCGAGAACGAGAGCCGTCGGCCCCGCGCCGCGTGCAACCGTGACGATCGGGATGAACTGGTTCGACCAGCCGCTCGTGTTCGACGAGCGGGGAACCTGCAACCTGCCGAACTGCTTCCCGGGGGCCTCGAGGTCGATCGCGCAGAGGATCGGAGAGTCGCCCATGGCCCGAGCGCCATCATAGAGGATTGTTGACAATTTCGCTATAGTCGACAATCTGGCAGCCACTCGTGCCGGCCCGCAATCCCGTCACTTCAGGAGACCCCCCGTGAAGATCACCGATGTCGAGGCAATCGTCCTACGACAGGCGGAGGTGAACGAGGGAATTGCCGACGGCAGCCAGGACGACCTCGTCGTCCGCATCCACACCGACGAGGGCATAACGGGCATCGGCGAGGTCGACTCGTCACCCGAGCTCGTCCAGGCGCTCGTCCAGGCGCCGAGCTCCCACGCGGTCGCCGTGAGCCTGCGCGACGTGCTGATCGGCGAAAACCCACTCGACGTCGAGCGGCTCTGGCAGAAGATGTACCGCGGCCTCATCTACTTCGGACGGCGCGGGATCGCGATCCACGCGATCAGCGGGCTCGATATCGCCCTCTGGGACATCAAGGGCAAGGCGCTCGGCAAGCCGATCTACGAGCTGCTCGGGACGCAGCACCGCGACCGGGTGCGGGCGTACGCCTCGATGCTGATGCCTGACACGCCGGCTGAGGTGACGGCAGCGGTGACCGCCCTCGTCGAGCAGAACTTCACGGCCGTCAAGCTCGGCTGGGGCCCGCTCGGCAAGGACGCCGAGCTCGACGTTGCACTCGCAGCGGCGGCGAAGGCTGCGGGAGGCGAGGGAGTCGAGATCATGATCGACGCTGGCCTCGGCTACGTCGCCGACGCGAAGACGGCGATCGAGGTGGCGCGCGAGTACGAGCGCCTCGGCATCTACTGGCTCGAGGAACCTTTCGAGCCCGACGAGTACGAGGCCTACGCGGAGCTGGCAGACACGGTGGACATGCGCATCACGGCCGGCGAGCAGGACTCGACCTGGTGGGGCTTCCGGGAGCTGATCGACCGCGCGCACGTCGACCTCGTGCAGCCCGACGTGACTCGCTGCGGCGGTATCACCGAGACGCTCCGCATCGCGGAGCTCGCGTACTCGCGCGGCGTCGCGACGGTGCCCCACGCGTGGAAGAGCGGCATCATCAAGGCCGCGTCGTTGCATTGCAACGCGGTGATGCCGGACGGAACCTGGCAGGAGTACTGCGTCGCCGACACGCCGATCGCAAAGACGTTGACAGTTCAGCGCCTGCCGATAGAGGAAGACGGCTACGTCGCGGTTCCGACCGCGCCGGGCCTTGGCGTCGACATCGACGAGGACGTGCTGGAGAGCCTCCGGGTCGGCTGAATCAGCCAATTCGACGGAACGAGACGAAGGAGCGAGAGATGAGCTCGACGCAGATTGCAGGAGCCGACCTGGCCGCGCGGGCAGCGGCGGTCATCCCCGGAGGCGTGAACAGCGGTCAGCGTCAGGTTCCGGGTCTCGAGGACATGGTGATCACGGCCACGAGCGGCTCGACGTTCACGGACGCCACGGGCCAGACCTTCACCGACTACCACTCCGCCTTCGGGCCACCACTTCTCGGCCACAACGATCCCGACGTCGAGGCGGCGGTCGCCGCCACCGGGCGCTCGCTCGACCTGATGGGCGTCGGCGTCACGCGGGTCGAGGTCGAGCTCGCAGAGCGCCTCGTTGCGAACGTCCCATCTCTCGAGAAGGTTCTCCTCACGTGCACGGGAAGCGAGGCCACGTTCCACGCACTTCGCGTCTCGCGTACCGCAACCGGTCGGCGCCACGTGATCAAGTTCCAGGGCTGCTACCACGGGTGGCATGACTCCGTCGCGATGAATGTGATCTCTCCGGCCGAGCGCGTGGGTGGCAAGGATCCGATTTCGGGCGGGATGTTGCCCGAGGCGATCGAGTCGACGATCGTCTGTCGCTTCAACGACGCCGACGAGGTCGCGCGCGCCCTCGAGCAGGTCGACGTCGCGGCGATCATCCTCGAGATGATCCCCCACAACATCGGTGCTGTCCTCCCCCAGCCCGGCTTCCTCGAGCGGTTGCGCGAGCTTGCGACGAAGCATGGCACCGTGCTCATCTTCGACGAGGTGATCACCGGCTTCCGCCATGGGCTCGGCGGCTACCAGGCTATCAGCGGCGTGACGCCCGACCTGACGACGCTCGGCAAGGCGATGGCGAACGGCTGGCCCGTGTCGGCGCTCGGCGGCAAGGCGGAGCTGATGGACCTCTTCTCCACGACGCCGGGGCAGCCGGCATTCTTCGCCGGCACGTTCAACGGCCATCCCGCCACGAGTGCTGCTGCTCTCGCCACGATCGAGAAGCTCGAGCGTGAGCCGGTGCACGAGCACGTCTTCCGGCTAGGCGAGCGTGCACCGACAGGGCTGCAGGCGATGTACGACCGCATCGGAGTACCAGCGGTCGTCTCCGGGTTCGGCTCGATCTTCGTGACCTACTTCCTCGAAGGCCCGGTCGTGAGCTACGACGACCTCCTCCGAAACGACGTCGACCTCTTCATCGGCTACCGGCGGGAGATGATGCAGGACGGCATCTTCGAGCTGCCGCTGAACCTGAAGCGCAGTCACTTCTCGTACGCCCACACCGACGAGGACGTCGACCGACTGCTCGTCGCCACCGAGGCGGCTGTGACACGACACCTGGACAGGCGGGCGTGAGCGCTTCCTCGCCCGTCACCTGCGCGAGCGACCTCACCGCCCCCGGGAAGCAGATCGGGCACCTCGCCTACCCCAAAATCACCACCACGGCAGGGTGGGCGAGCACGTTCGTCCACATCGGCTCGATCGCGAACGGCGATGGGCCGACCGTGCTCGTGCTCGCCGGCAACCACGGCGACGAGTACGAGGGTCAGGTCGCCGCGCTGCGGCTACTCCAGGAGCTCGAGCCGGACGACGTCACGGGCCGCGTGATCGTGATCCCCCGCCTCTCTCCTGCCGCTGCCATCGCGAACACGCGCAACTGGCCGTCGGGAGCGAACTTCAACCGCTCGTTCCCGGGCCGCCCCGACGGGCCGCCGAACGAACAGCTGGCCAACTATCTCACGACGGTCTTGTTTCCCCTCGCCGACGTCGTCATCGACATGCACTCCGGCGGGCGCACGGCCTGGTTCCTCCCTTGCTCGCACATGCACGTCGTCGACGACCCCGCCCAGCGAAAGGCCATGCTCGAGGGCATGGAGGCGTGGTGCAGCGACTGGCACTACCTCTACATCGACGTCAACGGCAGCGGGCTCCTCCCCGTCGAGGCCGAGAATCAGGGCAAGCTCGTGATCACGACCGAGCTCGGCGGCGGCGGCCGCGTCCCCGCCCCCGTGCATCAGCTCGCCTGGAGCGGCCTGACCAACGTTCTGCGCCATGTCGGAGCGATGAAAGGAGAGGTTCAGACACGAGCCTCACTCGGCCTCCCGCCCGCGATCATCCTCGACGGCCGCGACCCTGACACGATCGTCGTCTCACCCGAGAACGGGCTGTTCGAGGGAATGCTCGAGCCCGGCGATCCCGTGGCGGCCGGCGAGCCGGTTGGGCGACTCTGGTTCTTCGATCGTCCCGACCAGGCGCCCGTGCTTCTCTGCTCCCCCGTCGACGGCTACGTCGTCGTGACGAAGGCGATCCCGATCACGGAGCAGGGCGACTGCGTGTTCGTCATCGGCACGCCGATCGACCGCGCAGCGCTGCTGTAGGAGGATCGCGTGAGACCGGTGCACGCGGACGGAGGCACGGACAAGGCAGCAAGCCCGACGCCCCACCCTGGCGACCGGCTGAAGCCGGCCACCGTGCGCCGAAGCTCGTGATGAGACCGGTCGCAGCGCTCTCCGCGCTTCGCGACCGCACGTTCGGCAGCCTGCGACGGCATCGCAACTACCGGCTCTACTTCGCCGGGAACGGAATCTCGTTCATCGGGACGTGGATGCAGCAGATCGCTGCGTACTGGCTCGTTCTCGAGCTCACGCGCTCACCCGTGGCGGTCGGAGCGCTCGCGCTCGTGCAGACGCTTCCGATCACCGCGCTCGCGCTCGTGGGCGGCACGATCGCAGATCGGATCAACCTCCGCCGGCTCGTGATCGCGTGCGAGTCCGTGCTGGCGGTGGTCGCCGCGCTCCTTGCCTTCCTGGCGCTCACCGGCCTCGTCGAGGTCTGGCAGATCTACGTGCTCGGCCTCGTCCAGGGGGTCGCAATCGCCCTCGATGCACCGGCCCGTCATACCCTCGTGTTTCAGATCGTTGGGAGAGATGACCTGCCGAACGCGGTCGCGCTCAGCTCCGCGCTCGGGACGAGCGCCCGGATCGTCGGCCCGGCACTCGGGGGCCTCGTGGTCGCCGCAGCCGGAGCCGGGGTCGCGTTCGCCGTGAACGCAGTCAGCTACGTCGTCGTGATCCTGGCGCTCCTTGCCATGAGACTTCCGCGGGCCGCTCCGTTCGCGACCGTGCAACCAGGCGTCCTCGTCGGCGTCACCGAGGCGATCGCCTTCATCTGGAGCTCGCGCCGGGTCGCGATCACCTTCCTCAGCGTGCTATTCGTGAGCACGTTCTCGTTCAACTTCGACGTCCTGCTCCCACTAGTTGCCCGACTGACCCTGGATCAAGGTGCCGCGACGTTCGGTCTGATCGCCTCGGTCTTTGGCATGGGAGCGCTCTGCGGCGCGTTGATTCTGGCCACGATCGGACGGGCGCGACTGCTCCTCGTCCTCGTCGGCGCGGGCGGCTTCGGCGCATTTCAGCTCCTCCTTGCTCCGCAAGACACGCTGCCGGCCGTGTGCGCCGTGCTCTTCGTGATCGGAATCTTCTATGTGATCTGGGGCTCGAGCGCGCTCGCGACCCTGCAGCTTGCGGCACCGTCCCACATGCGTGGCCGGGCGGCGAGCCTCTACTTCTTCGCCTTCATGGGCGGCGCGCCGCTCGGAGGCCTGCTCGCCGGCTCACTCACGGCGCATGGAGGCACGCGCCTCGCATTCGCCGTCGGTGGCACGATCGCGGTGACCGTTGCCCTCGTCGGCGCAGTCGCCGTGTTCATGGGCCGACGATCGACAACACCGATCGCAACCCCCAACCGACCGCTCGATCGACCCGCAGAAAGGAGCGCGACATGAACGTCACCTTCCCCACAGCCCGCTGCCGCTTCGGCGTCGCAACCCGGGACGTGACACCGCCCGTCGGCATCTACGCCCGCTCCTTTGGCGCCGCGACGCACGAGGTCGCCGAAGGCGTCCACCGGCCGTTCGCAGCGACGGCGGCCGTCTTCTCGCCACTCGGGGAGGACGGGCCAGAGCTCGCACTCGTGGCTGTCGACATCGGTTGGCTCCAGTACGGTCCTGACGAGGTCGCGCTCCGCGACTCGATTCGGAGTCGAACGGGCCTCGGCGAGGCCGAGCTCCTCGTCGCCATGTCGCACACGCACGCCGGTGCGAACGCGAAATCCCGGCTTGTCGATAGGCCCGGCGTGGAGCTCATCCAGCCGTACCTCGATCTCCTTGCCGACGAGATCGTCAGCGCGATTCTGGAAGCACGGGGTGCCGCGACCGGAGCCTTCGTCACGTTCGGCTACGGCCGCTGTGGCCTCGCGACGAACCGCGACTTCTGGGACGAGAGCGCCGGACGCTTTGCCTGCGGGTACAACCCGGGCGGACCGGCAGATGACACGGCCCTCGTCGCGCGAGTATCGGCCGACGACGGGACGATTCTCGCCACCCTCTTCAACTACGCGTGCCACCCGACGACGCTCGCGTGGGACAACCGGCTGCTGTCGCCCGACTTCATCGGCGCCGCCCGCGAGGTACCCGAGCGCGCGTTCGAGGCGCCGGCGCTCTTTCTGCATGGCGCCTCCGGCGATCTCGGGCCGCGCGACGACTACGTCGGCGACACCGGGGTCGCGGACCGGAACGGCCGCCAGCTCGGGTACGCGGCCGCTGCAGCGATCGAGGCTCTCCCTCCCCCCGGAACACGGTTCGTCTACACCGGGATCGTCGCCTCGGGCGCCAACCTCGGCACCTGGGCGAACGACGGCGCTTCGCGGGCACTCCTCTCCCCGTGCTCACGACGACGAACGGTGGGCTCGGCTACCTCTGCCCACGCGAGTCGTACGGCAGCGGCCTCTACCAGGAGCAGCAATCGCCCTCGCCCCGGGGTGCCTGGAGTACGCGATCGATACGTCGGTCGTGGCGCTGTCAGGGCTGCGCTCCGCAGCGGATCAATAGTCAGCAACGCCACCGTCGGGCCAGAAGCGCGAGGGAAGACCGGTGTCCCGCGACGGCCTCCGTCGCGCCTCGTCCTCGTCGAATTCGAGCCCGAGGCCCGGTCCAGACTGTGGCACCACATAGCCGTCCTTTGCCCTCGGTGCGTTCGGAAAGATCTCGTAGAGCGGTTCGAGCTCCATCCACTCCTGGATGCCGAAGTTCGGCACGGCCATGTCGACGTGCAGGCAGGCAACGCCGTTCACCGGTGAGCTCGCGTGGTGGAGCGCCGACCGCTGTCCGTGCATCTCTCCCGCGGCCAGGATCTTCTTCGCCTCGGTTATCCCTCCGGCGTGCACCATGTCGATGCGGAGGTAGTCGACGAGCTCGCTCTCGATCAGCGGCTGAAACTCTTACTTGTGAGCAAGCTGCTCGCCGGTCGCGAGCGGCAGGTTCACCTTGTCGCGGACGAGCCGCAGCGACGACGGGTTGAGTGGTCGAATGGGATCCTCGTACCCCGGGCCGACGCTCACCGGTAGCGTTTCGATCTCCGTGATCTTCATTCGAGCATTCCTCTCGTCTCCGTGATTGTCGATATCCATACACATGTCGGGGAGTACCCGGCGCAGATCGGCGAGTCGTTCGCCGCGCAGGCCCGCGAGGTATGGGCCGACGTCACGCTCGGCGGAACGCTCGACGAGCACTACAAGAACGCGCTCGCGGACGTCGACCGAGCCGTCGTGCTCGCATTCGACGCTCCGGCGGCCGACTTCGTCGTGCCGAACGACTACGTGGCGTCGTACGTGGCAACGGATCCCGCACGACTCGTCGGGTTCGGCTCGGTCGACCCGTCGTCGCCCAGGGCACTCGACGAGCTGGAGCGGATGAAGGGCGACCTCGGGCTCGTCGGCTGCAAGCTTGGGCCGCTCTACCAGAACATCGATCCCCTCGACCCACGTTTCCTGCGCGTCTGCGAAGCACTCGAGCGACTCGAGCTGCCGATGTTGATCCATCAGGGTACGACGTTCGCCCGTGCCGGCTCGCTGTTGCAGGCGCGCCCGATCCTGCTCGACGAAATCGCGCTTCGGTACCCGGAGCTCAGAATCGTGATCGCCCACATGGGGCACCCGTGGTTCGACGAGGCGATTGCCGTCGTGCGTCGCCATCCCCATGTCTATGCCGATATCTCGGCCCTCGTCGGGCGGCGTTGGCTGCTCTACCAGGCGCTCATCGCAGCGGTCGAGTATCGCGTCACGCACAAGTTGTTGTTCGGGACAGACTTCCCGTTCTTCACCGCCGGCCAGACGATCGAAGGCCTACGGTCGGTAGCGGGCGACGCCTTCGGTGCCGGGATGCCCACGATCGATCCCGATCTGATCGAAGGAATCATCCATCGACCCTCGCTCGAGCTCCTCGAGATCGACTGAGAGCTCGAATCAGAATGACGCTTCGTAGCCGGGGTGTGATGGGCGAGTGCGATGCGAGGACGCAGGGAGCCTGGAGAAGCTGTGTAGGTGCCAGGTTTAAACCCGGCACCTACGCCGTCCACATATCTGGGCGACCGAGGACGAAGCAGCGTGCCGCCCAGCTCGTTTCGGCGGCACAAGTCTCATTCTGATTCGAGCTCTCAGGCCGCGATCGTTTCACCCGGCAGCGGGTTTCATTCCCCGTCGTCCTCGTCTTCCCAGTCCCAGCGGTCGAGCTCGGCGTTGTAGCCCTCGGGCTCGGGAACCTCGAGCGGCGGGACTGCGTGGCGCTCAACCGTGGCGGCGATGATCGCGGCTGCGCGCTCGATCTCCTCGTCGCCGATCAGGCGGTGTGTGACGAGGCGGATCCGGCTCGTGTCCCGCTCGAGCACGCGCACACCGGCATCCTCGAGGAGGTCGACCAATTTGGCCGGCTCGATGCCCGTCTCCGTGACGTCGGCGAGGACGATGTTCGTCTCGACCACATCGGGCTGGAGTGCCACGCCAGGGATCGAAGTGAGGAGGCGACCGAGTTCGTGCGCCCGGCGGTGGTCGTCGGCGATCCTGTCGACCATGGTGTCGAGAGCAACGAGACCGGCGGCAGCGGCGATTCCGGCGCGGTGGACACTCGCGCCACCGAGGCGTTGCAGCATCAGCCGTGCGCGCTCGACGACCTGCTCGCTGCCCGCGAGCACGGCCCCGATCGGCGCGGAAAGACCCTTGTTGAGCGAGAAGACGACGGAGTTGGCCGGAGCTGCGAGGTCTGCGAGCGGAACCCCCAGCGCGACCGACGCATTCACAAGGCGGGCGCCGTCGAGATGCACGCGCGCACGGTGCTTCTTGGCCGCGGCGGCAAGAGCCTGCGTCAAGGGAACCGAGAGCGTCGTGCCTCCGGCCCGCGTGTGCGTGTTCTCGAGGACGAGGAGCGCGGCGCCCTCCTCCTTGACGAGCGCCGAGACCGCCGCCGGATCCATCCGGCCGTCAGAGGCCCAGAGCGATCGCGGCGCGAGCCCTGCGATCTCCTCCATTCCCATCGCCTCTGACGTCATCACGTGCGAGGCGGCCTCGACGACGACGCGATCGCCGGGAACGCAGAACGTGAGCATCGCGACAAGGTTTCCCATCCCACATGTGGGAACCCAGAGCCCGGCGTCCTTTCCGAGCAGCGCCGCGACCCGCTCGCAGAGCGCGTTACCCGACGGGTCCTCGCCGACGGTCGCCCAGCCGAGCTCCGCCGCTCGCATCGCCTCCCACATCTCGTCGGTCGGAACCGACAGGAGATCGGAGCGGAGGTCGATCATGCTCGAGCGGGCTTGGTGACGGTTGGGAGTGCGGCTGGGGCGGTCATGCACCAAGGAGCGTGTTCGCCGGGGACGGTGCCAAGGCGGGTGGCCTTGATGCCGTCCCCGGCGGGCGCGATCCGCCGCGTGCAGGGCCTGTGCTCGCAACCCATATCAAGCCCGCAACAAGTGCCGTCCCGGTCGCGCGCCGGTGTGTTCACCGTCGTCCACGACGACGGCGCCGTTGACGAGCACGTGCTCGACGCCCCGCGCATAGTGGTGCGGATCATCGACCGTCGAGACCTCGTCGAGACCCATGTAGTCGAAAACGACCACGTCTGCCGCATAGCCCGCCCGCAGAAGTCCCCGGTCCCAGAGGCCGAAGTGCGCTGCCGGCATGCTCGTCATCTTGCGGATCGCCTCCTCGAGACGGAGCGTCCCGTTCTCGCGCACATGGTGGGTGAGGTAGTGGATGTGGCCGGAGTACCCGAGCGGATGCCGGAGGACGTCAGCGAGCGGGCCCTCGGTCGTGACCGTGAACGTATCGACCCCGAGGGAGAAGAGCGGGTGCGAGATCATCTCCGCCATGTGCTCGTCCGTGAACAGTCGGCCGACGACGAGAATGCTCTCGTAGCTCTCCCCTGCATCCGAGAGGACGTCGAAGAAGCAGTCCCAGGGGTCGACCTTGCGCAGATCCGCGATCTCGGCGAATGAGAGGCCGTCCCAGTCGGGATGCTGCTCGCTCGCCTGCAGGCGCACGCGATCCCACTCGCCCTTGTGGATGAACCGCCAGTAGCGGTCACACTCCGTCCGCAGCTGCGTGCGCGTATCGGGATCGCGCAGGCGCGCGACCGCGGCGGCGCTGCCGTCGGCTGCGACCCAGGGGGGCAGGATCCCGGAGAGCTGCCCCAGGCCGTCGAGGAACGGCGTCGTATCGGCGAGAACGTCCATGCCCTCTTCCCGCGCGGCCGCCATCATCTCGACCGCCCGTTCCCAACCACGGTCGGGCGCCCCGGTGTTGTGCCGCACGTTGAGGTGCGAGATCTCGGCACGGGCGCCACCGGCGCGCGCAACCTCGAGGAACTCCGCGATCGCATGCAGGATCCCCGAATCGCGGTTCCGGACGTGGCTCGTGTAGATCCCGTCGTACTCGCCCGCGATCGCGTTCAGCCGTACGAGCTCCGCGGTCGTCGCCTCGCGTCCTGGGTTGAACTCGAGCCCGGTCGACATCCCGAGTGCCCCCGCCTCCATCGCCTCGTGCATGAAGCGGTCCATCATCGCGGCCTGCACCTCGGTCGGGTGCGAGCCGGAGACGCCGGCGGCGAGCCTGATCGAGTTGTGCCCGACGAACCAGGCAAGGTTGGGCGTGTGGCCCACGTCGCTGAGGAAGTCGAGGTGCTCACCGAACGTCGTCCACGGGATCACGGGCCCGTCGAAGCCGAACGTGTGGAGGCGGCCGCTCATGAACTCGCGCGAGTGATCGGTAACCGGCGCGTAGCTCCAGCCGCAGTTGCCGACGACCTCGGTCGTCACGCCCTGCCTGATCGTGCTCTCGGCGGTGGGGTTCGCGAGCAGTGAGAAATCGCTGTGGCTGTGCGGGTCGACGAATCCCGGGCAGACGACCTTCCCGGCCGCATCGATGACACGGTTCGCGGTCGCGGCGTCACCGAGCCTGCCGACCTCGACGATGCTCCCGCCCTCGATCGCCACATCACCCAGGAACGGTGGGCTGCCGGTGCCGTCTGCGACCCAGCCGTTGCGAATCAGGACGTCAAGCATGTGATACCAACCTCATTTTTTCTCGGCGCCGCCGACGTGAGGGCCGAGGCGCGGATCGAGGATGTCGCGGAGGCCGTCGCCCAGGAAGTTGAAGCCGAGGACGACGATCATGATCGCAACACCCGGGAAGATGGACAACCAGGGAGCGATATCGAGATAGGAGCGAGCGCTGTTGAGCATCCCGCCCCACGACGCCTCGGGAGGCTGCGTGCCGAGCCCGAGGAAGCTCAACGCCGCTTCGCTGAGAATGGCAGTCGCGAGGTACACCGTGACGAGGACGATCAAAGGGGCGGCGATGTTCGGGATTACATGACGAGCCATCACGCGAGAGTGCGATGACCCGAGCGCGCGCGTGGATTCGACAAAGGGAAACCCCATCACCTCGAGCACAGCGCCGCGCACGACCCGGGCGAAAGCAGGGGCGATGACGATGCCGATCGCGATCATGGCATTGCGTCGGTTCGGCCCGAGCATTCCGGCGATCACGATCGCCAGGACGAGTCCTGGGAGCGCGAACATGAGATCGACGAAGCGCATCAGCGCGCTGTCGAGCCAGCCGCCGAAGAAGCCGGCCAGCAGGCCGAGGGAAACGCCGAGAACGAAGGCGATCGAGACGGAGATAATCCCCACCTGTAGCGACACCTGGGCTCCGTGAATGATGCGAGCAAACACGTCCCGACCGAGCTCGTCGGTTCCCATCGGATGCGCCCAGCTCGGCGACTGCAGGCGTAGGGCGACGAGCTCGTCGGGGTCGATCGACCAGATGTACTTGCCGAAGAGCGCGATCAGGACGTTGAGCCCGACGATGATCGCCCCTGCGATCCCGATCGGGTTTCGCCACTTCGCGAACTTGCCGGCCTTCCGCGTCGGGGCGTACACCCAGGCGTCGTTGCCGACCTCGCTCGAACGGCCCTCGGCCCCGAGGATCGGAGCCTCGTTGTTTCCGAAGTTGCTCATTCCTGGGTGATCCTCGGGTCGAGCACGCCGTAGAGCAAGTCGACGAGCAGATTGGCAAAGATGAAGATGAATGCGAGCAGCATCGTCGCGCCCTGAACGACGGGGTAGTCACGGTTGAAGATCGCGTTGATCAGCGTGTTCCCGAGACCCGGGAGCCCGAAGATGATCTCGACGATAGCCGAGCCCCCCATGAGGATCCCGATCTCGAACCCGATGACCGTAACGACCGGGATGAGAGAGTTCCGCAGGGCGTGCCTCGAGATGACCACCTTGCGTTTCACGCCCTTGGCGCGCGCCGTACGGACGTAGTCCTGCCCGAGCACCTCGAGCATCGTTGCCCGAACCATTCGCATCACGATCGCGAGCGTGAACACCGCGATCGAGATCGCAGGGAGGATGAACTGGCTCAGGTTCTCGATCGGGTCCTCGTAAAAGGGGACGTAGTTCAGCGGCGGCACCCAGCCAAGAACCTTTGAGGTGAAGAGAAGAAGGAGCGTGGCGAGGAAGAAGCTCGGGATACTGACGCCGATGAGTCCTCCGATGCGCGCGGCGAAGTCATGCTTGCTGTCGCGCTTGACCGCTGAGAGGACTCCCAGCGGGACACCGATGACTGTCGCGATCAGGAGGCCGAGGAAGACCAACTCGGCCGTGATCGGTAGTGCGTTGAGGAGAACGGTCGAGACCGGCTCGGTGTTGCGGAGAGAGACGCCGAGGTCGCCCTGGAGAACGCCGCTGATCCAGCGCCAGTACTGCTCTGGATAGGAGCCTGTGAGGCCGAGATCCCGGCGAGCCTGCTCGATCAGCTCCGGGTCCGACCCGATGTCACCTCCGGCAAGGACGGAGACGATGTCCCCGGGAAGCAGACGCACCATCAGGAAGATCAGGATCGAGATCCCGATCATCGTCGGGATCATGGTGAGAACGCGTTTGAGGACGTACCCGCCCAATGGCTACCTGTCTGAGAGAGAGAGAGAGAGAGAGAGAGAGAGAGAGAGAGAGGGAGGGGCGCCCTGACGGCACCCCTCCCGATGAAGGACGGGACAGTCGACTACGAGGCCAGCCACACGTTGTTTCTGAGTCCCGTGTTGAAGTCGTCGAAGGCGACGTACATACCCTGCACGCGCTTGTTCACGACCTGGTACTTGTTCACCTGGATCAGCCCGATCTGCGGGAGGTCGTTCATGAGCTGGACCTGTGCGCCCTTGTAGATCGGAAGGCGCTTGGCAGGATCGAGGGTGATCTTGCCGTTTCCGATCGCCCGCCAGACCTTGACGTTCTTGTAGAGCGGGTACCACCGCTGGTAGATCGTGTTGCTCGGGTTGTACTCACTCAGGTACCCGTCGATGTCGCCGCGCATGCCGCGCGCCGTGAGATCCCATTCGAAGTTGCCGGTGCCGTTGTTTGCGTCGAACGTGCCCGGCTCCTGAGCGACGATCTCGACATCGATGTTGATCGCCTTCAGCTGAGACTTGATCACGGACGCGATCTGCTGGAACTCGAGCGGCGTCGAGAACGTCGACAGCTTCACGGAGAAGCCCTTCGTCTGGCCGGCCGCAGCCATGAGGGCCTTCGCCTTCGGCAGGTCGAACTTCTGGTACTTGGACTTCAGCTCAGCCTGCGTGAACGGCCACGAGCCGTATCCGGGCGGAACGATCCCGGAGTAGTTGCCGTTGCCGTTGTACACCGTGTTGATGATTGCCTGGCGGTTGATCGCGAAGTTGACGGCCCGGCGGACCCGGGCGTCATGCCACGGCTTCGGGTCGCCCTTGATCGTGAACTGCAGCTCACGGAACGCGGCCGTGCCGCCCTTCAGGACGACGAGGCTCGAGTCGTTTGCAAGCGACTTCGCTCCGTCGGAGGAGACCGTTGCGCCGTCGATCGCACCCGCTCGCAGTGCCGCGATGCGCGATTGCTCGTCGGGGAGCGTCTTCAGCGTCATGGCGTCCATGTACGGCTGGCCGGGCTTCCAGAACGACTTGTTCGCGACATACTCGACGCGGTCGTTCGGGTTGAAGCCGACCATGCGATACGGCCCCGTGCCGATCGCGTTCCGGGCGGCGTTGATCTGGTCGTAGAGCCCGGCCGGAACGATGGGCGAGTAGCGGTTCCAGGCAAGGAAGCCGAATACGCGCGCGTCCCGCGTCTTGAGGCGGAGCCGAACGACATACTTCGAGACAACGTCTGCTCCCTCGAAGCCAGGCACCTGACTGACGGTGACGATGCTCCCCGGAAGTGGCGGGGCGAGCATCTTCTCGATCGAGTACTTGACGTCGCCGGCGTCGAGCTCCTTGCCGTTGTGGAACTTCACGCCCTTGCGGAGGTTGAAGGTGATCGACTTCTGATCAGCCGCGATCTTCCACGAAGTGGCGAGCGCCGGCTTGAGGTTGAGGTTCTTGTCCCACTCGACGAGCGAATCGTACGCTGCCTGTTTGCCCCAGTGATTCGAGGTGAGAATCGCGCCGAAGGGCGCAACGTGCACCGGGTCCTGCTCGAGGGCCCAGATGATCCGACCGCCGCGGCGGATCTTCGATGGTGCGCCCGCCCGACGGGTCGATGCCTTTGCGCCGCCCGCAAGTGAGCCGGCCGCAATCGCACCGGCACCGACAACACCGGCCTTGACGAGAGCATCGCGCCGCGTGACCCCGCCGCCCGCGCGCTCTTCCGTTCCCTTTTTGGACACAGCCATGTCCTCCTTTGTAAGTGGGATGCGGTCAGACAATCTGACCGACCCTCGGTGCCTCGCCCTGGATGTCATCGTAAAAGACGGATTCTCGGACCTGAATGTTGGCAAGTCGTTCGACGGCCTCGCGATCGACGTCGACCCCGAGACCCGGCGCATCGGTGACCGAGATGAAACCGTTGCCCATCTCGAGGGGCTCCGTGAGCACGTCGAGCTCCTGCAAGGGATAGTGCGTGTCGCTCGCGAACGGGAAGTTCGAGGAACCCGCAACGAGATGCGCGTTCGCCATCGTCGCTACGCCGAGCTCTGCCCAGCTCCCGATCGCGCACCACTTGCCTGCGGCGGCGGCAAGCGCCGCGATCTCTCTGCCGCGCGTCAACCCGCCGGCCTCCGAGGGGTAGACGACGAAGACGTCGCACGCCTCGGCTTTGATCAATTCGAGCGCCGAGCGGATGTCCGTGCATCCTTCGTCGGCAGCGATGGGGACGCCCACGGCCCGACGAACCGTGGCCATTCCTGCGATGTCGAAGTCGGGAACGGGCTGCTCGACGTACTGGAGGTCGAACTTCTCGAGCCCACGGATCCACTTGATCGCCGCGGGAACGCTCCAGATCATGTTCGCGTCGATCCGGATCTTCACGTCGGTCCCGACCGCGTCGCGGATCGCCGCGATGGTGTCGTAATCCTGCCCGAAGTCGCGGCCGACCTTGAGCTTCAGCTCGGAATAGCCGGCATCGACGAACGCCGAAGCCTTCCGCGCATTCGCCTCGGGCTCGTCGATGAACAGGTAGCCGACGACCGGGACCTCGCGGCGACAGAAGCCCCCGAGGAGGTCCGCTACCGGGACGCCGAGCGCCTTTCCCTTGATGTCGAGCAACGCGATCTCGATACCCGAGATTGCGTACGCGCCGATCCGGCTCCAGTTCCGCGTGAACTCTTCCATGCGGTGGACGAGCCATTCGATGCGGAGCGGATCCTGACCGATGAGAAACTGCGTCAGCTCCGCATCGATGATCGTGCGAATCGTGGGCAACGTCGGCCCGGGGGCTTCACCGACGCCGATGATTCCTTCGTCGGTGTGAATCTCGACGAGCAACCCGGAGGCCGACAGCCGCGTTCCGCCCGGCCACACGAGGGGCTCTCGCATCGGCGTGCGCACCGGAGTTGTATGGATGCTGGTGATCTGCACCGAGGATGGCTACACTAGGCACGGCGGGCGAGATTGTCAACCATTTGTTGATTGTCGACAATTTGTATGATGGAGGGACGCATGGCCGCAAGTGTCGAACGCACACCCTCCGTCGTCGTCGATGCCGGCGCCGGCAAGGGCGGTCCGCGCGGCCAGCAGGTCGTCGAGATCCTGCGGAGCGCAATCATCACGGGCGAGTACGACCCCGGCGAACGGCTGATCGAGGCGACGCTCTCGACGGAGCTCGGGACGAGCCGCGGTCCCGTGCGCGAGGCGCTGCGCCAGCTCGAGAACGAGGGCCTCGTCGTCTCCGTCCCCTATCGCGGCGCGGTCGTGCTCGGGGTGTCGGACGAGGAGGTGCAGGATGTCCTGATCCCGATCCGACTCACGCTGGAGCGCTACAGCTTCGCGCATGCTCTCGAACGGATGACGGACGCAGACTTCGCCGAGCTCGGGAAGCAGGTGTGGCTGATGGAGCAGGCCGCCGCGGCCGACGACCTCCCGCGCCTCGTCGAGGCCGACCTCCGCTTCCACGACATCGTGATCTCGTCGTCTGGTCAAACGCACACGGTGCAGATCTGGCGAACGATCTGGCCGCGGATCCGCGCCTACTTCTACCGCTACGGCCGCGGCAAGGATCTGGCGACCGTGGTCGAGGAGCATCGCGACCTTCTCGCCGCTCTGCAGACACGCGACCCCGCCCTGATGCGGGCACAGCTCGACTTGCACATCGCTGTTTCAAGCCCTCCGTCGGACGCGCGGGGGAAGCCGAAGCGCAGCAAGACGACCACGACGAAGCTCCCCGTTCGCGTCACGAAAGCGGGCACATGACCGAATTGCTCCGCGTCGAGAACCTTCGCACGGGCTTCCACACCCACGGCGGTGTGATCCGGGCCGTGGACGGGGTCGACTTCTCGATCCCAACGGGAGGTGCGCTCGGCGTCGTCGGAGAGTCCGGGAGCGGCAAGTCCGTCACGGCGCTCTCGATCATGCGCCTGATCGATCTACCCGGACGCGTCGAGCCCACGTCCACCATTTCCTTCGAGGGCCGTGATCTCGCCGCTCTCCCCGAGGACGAACTGACGAAGATCCGCGGCAACGAGATCTCGATGATCTTCCAGGAGCCGATGACATCGCTCAATCCCGTCTTCACGGTCGGCGAGCAGATCGCCGAGTCCGTGCGCCTCCACCAGCATGTGGGTGACAGGGAGGCGAAAGACCGCGCCCTCGAGATGATGCGCCTCGTCGGAATCCCGTCCGCCGAGAAGCGGATGCGGGACTACCCCCATCAGATGTCCGGCGGCATGCGTCAGCGCGTGATGATCGGAATGGCGCTCAGCTGCAACCCGAAGCTCCTCATCGCAGACGAGCCGACGACGGCCCTCGACGTCACGGTGCAGGCGCAGATCCTGGAGCTGATGAAAGAGCTCCGCGAGAAACTCGGGATGGCGATCCTGCTGATCACGCACGACCTCGGGGTGGTCGCCGAGATGGTCGACGAGGTTGCCGTCATGTACGGCGGCAGGATCGTCGAGCGTGGGCCTGTGAAGGAGATCTTCGACAATCCGCAGCATCCCTACACCGAGGCGCTCCTCCGCTCGATCCCGCTCCTTGGCATGCGCTACACCACCCCTCTCAAGGCGATCCGGGGGATGGTTCCGAGCCCGCTCGACTGGCCGCAGGGCTGCCGTTTCGCCCCGCGCTGCGACTACGCCTTCGATCGCTGCCTGACGGAGCTGCCGCCGCTCCTTGCTGTGGGTGAACAGGAGGCCGCCTGTTGGCTTTGCGAGAACGGCGCCCGCGATGTCCAACCGCTCGTGGCGCCCCTGTGAGCACGGGCGCCGTCACTCCCGCAGTCGCGCCCGAGCCTCCGGAGCCGAGCGAGGACGACGTCCTGCTCAGCGTCCGGGGACTGAAGAAGTACTTCCCGGTGAAGCAGGGCCTGCTGAAGCGCACGTCCGGGTACCTGCAGGCCGTCGACGGGGTCGATCTCGAGGTGCGGCGCGGAGAGACGCTCGGTCTCGTCGGCGAGTCCGGCTGCGGCAAGTCGACGCTCGGACGCACCCTCTTGCGCCTGATCGAGCCAACCGAAGGTGAGATCACGTTCGACGGAGTGGAGCTCGTCGGTCTCGGCAACAAGGCCTTGAAGGACATGCGCCGTCACATGCAGATCGTCTTCCAGGACTCCGTCGGTTCGCTCGACCCGCGGATGAAGGTGGGCGATCTGATCGCCGAGGGCCTCACGATCCACGGCATCGGCGCCCGGAAGGATCGTGACGCCGTCGTCCACGAGATGCTCGAGCGCGTCGGAATGCCGCCCGAGGCTGCCGACCGGTATCCGCACCAGTTCAGCGGCGGCCAGCGACAGCGGATCGGTCTGGCGCGCGCACTCGTCCTGCAGCCAAAACTCGTCGTTGCCGACGAGCCGGTGTCTGCGCTCGACGTGTCGATCCAGTCGCAGGTACTCAACCTGCTCGTCGAACTGAAGGCGGAGTTCGACCTCACGTACGTCTTCGTCGCCCACGACCTCGCGGTCGTCGGCTACATCTCCGACCGCGTCGCCGTGATGTACCTCGGCCGGATCGTCGAGATCGCGCCGTCGGACGAGCTTTTTCGCCGACCGTTGCATCCGTACACGATGGCGTTGCTCTCGGCGAACCCCGCGCCGATTCCTGGCCGAAAGAGCACACGCATCGTCCTCAAGGGCGACGTTCCGAGCCCCATCGACCCACCTTCGGGCTGCCGTTTCCGGACTCGCTGCCCGATCGCCCAGCAGATCTGCTCCGAACTCGATCCCGCGCTCCAGGATCACGGGCTGGATCACCGTGCGGCATGCCACTTCCCGGGCACGTCGATCGCCGGCACCGCGCCCGATCCTGCATGAGCTCGGGCGCTACGCAGCCCTTCCGCGAGGTGCGGCTGCTGCACGACTGCCGCGTGCCGATGCGCGACGGCATCACGCTGTCCGCGGACGTCTACCTCCCGCTCGGCGCGCAGGGACTGCCGACGATCATCCAGTGGACGCCGTACGAGTCGACGCGCGAACGCTTCGTCTCGTGGGGCGTCTGGTTCGCGCAGCGCGGGTACGCGGCAGTCGTCGTCGACACGCGCGGCCGATACGAGTCAGAGGGAGACTT
>JAJAZN010000238.1 GCA_026785685.1 Thermoleophilia bacterium | reverse complement strand
GGTCGAAGCTCAGCACGGAGGCCGTACGCGGAAGCGGAAGGTCAATGGGTTGAGTGGACGAAAGCGCAACCGGCTCGGTGAATTTTTTTGGTCCGGCACGTGATGTTCTCGCCCCGACCGTCCCGCTGCCCGGCTATCATTCTGCTGTGCACCTGCGCATGCCGAGCATCGATCGAGGCGTCCAGTCGTTTCTCTGGGCGCTCCTGTTCTTCGTCGTCATGACCTTCGGGATGGTTGCCCTCGACATCCAAAAGGGAAGTGCGCTGCTCGTCTCGCTCGTCAGCTCGTTCCTGATCTTTCTGTTCGTCCGCACCCGCGGCTAGATGAGCCTTCGCTAGCGGCGGCTGTGCGCCAGCAGACTCGTCACGAGCCGATGTGCAAACGCAGGTCCGACTGCCTCATCCAGTCGTATCCTCGCCGGAACCCGGTTCTCCGCGGTTCCGACGGAGAGGCAGTGGCGGAGGAGGAGTGCAGTGGCGTCCGCTCTCCGAGCCTCTCTCGAGATCGTCGCGTCCATGTCCTTCTTCATCGGCACTCCTTCTCTCGAGCAATGATCCCTCCACCCAGGGAACAGGGGCCGCCCTAGGAGTAGTCGATCAGCGCGTGCACGTCGGTACCAGCGATCCGATCGCGGCCGTGCAGGAACGAGAGCTCGATCAGAAAGAGTGCTCCGACGACCTGACCACCGAGCTGGTTGACGAGGTCGATCTTCGCCCGTGCCGTTCCGCCGGTCGCAAGCACGTCGTCGAGGACGATCACGCGTGCTCCCTTTTCGATGGCGTCGACATGAACCTGGAGCGCATCGGTTCCGTACTCGAGGTCGTAGCTCGCCTCCACTGTCGTCCATGGCAGCTTGCCCGGCTTTCTCGCAGTGACGAACCCGCAACCGAGCGCGTATGCCAGCGCTCCACCGAAGATGAAGCCGCGTGCTTCGGCGCCGAGGATCACGTCAGGCGCTCTCGGTCCCGCCCACGCCGCTAGCCGATCGATCGACTCGCGAAACGCCGCAGGGTCGGCGAGCAGCGGCATCACATCCTTGAAGAGGATGCCTTTGCTCGGGAAGTCCGGAACGTCCCGGATGAACGTGGTCAAATCAAGCTCGGTCATCGTTCGGCCACTTCCTTGAGGTCTCGTGTGAGGAGGAGTTGCGAGAGCTCCCGAGCAACGCCCGCGAGGTTCTCGAGGTCCTCGAGCGCCGCTGAACGTCGCTCGGGGTTCCGTGAGCGCAGCGCCGGAGCGACGATCTGCTCGAGCAGGGCCGACTGGCGTCCTGCAGCCGTCCGAAACGCGCGGAGATGCCGCGCATCGATGCCGTGCCGTGCAATCCGGGCGCAGGCGAGCGCGATGTCGGCCTCGCTCTCGCGGTAGAGACGATCCCCCGCCTCGATGCGGGGCGCGAGCAAGCTGAAGTCCTCGAGTTGCCGCGCAAACTCCGCCGAGATACCGGCGCGCTCACAGAGCTCGGCCATGTCGATCTCCTCTTCCTGGCCACGCAGGCCGGCGGCGCGACGTTTCGCACGGTCGGCGGTCGGCGCCCGCAGCTCCTCCTTGATCACCCGTAGCGGCAGGAACTCGTCGCGCTGGAGTCGCAGGATCGTGATCAGACGCTCGACGTCCGTCTCGGAGAAGAGCCGGTAGCCGCCCCGCGTGCGGCTCGGCTGGAGCAGGCCCTGATCTTCGAGGTAGCGAATCTTGGAGATCGAGATATCGGGAAACTCGTCGCGCAGCCGTTCACAGACCGCGCCGATCGTGTGCAGGCGCTCGGCCGGGCTCGTTTCGGGTGTCGGCGTCGTTGTCATCGGCGGAGAAGGAACGTCATTCGGTACTTTCCGATCTGCACCTCGTCGTCGTCCTCGAGAACCGTGCTCTCGATCCGATGCTTGTTGACGAAGGTGCCGTTCAGGCTGCCGAGGTCGCGAATCACGTAGGTCGCGCCCTCCCCGACAAGCTCGGCGTGACGGCGCGAGACGGTGACGTCGTCAAGGAAGACGTCGCACTCGGGCGAGCGACCGATGAGTGCGTGTGCCCCGATCGCCTCGAAGCTCTCACCGGCCCTACCGCCGCCCGATCGGACGACGAGCGCCGGTCCCGTCGGCGCCTCGGGCGTGGCGTCGATCTCATCTGGGCCGAGGCTGAGCGTCGTCTCGCCGGCACTCTCGCGCATCAGCAACGCACCGCACCGCGAGCAGTATGACGCCGCCTCCGGATTCTGAAAGCCGCACTCCGGGCAATAGATATGGCTCATTGGCCTCCGCCGAGGATCGACCCTAGATCGCGTGCGTCGACGTGCTCGCCTGCCCGCGAGCGCTTCGACCGTTCGGCTGAGACGATGTCGATCTGGGCATGCAACACACGCCGGTTGAGGGAGATATCGTCCTCCTCCGTTTCGAGACGGCGAATCTCGGCCCAGAGTGCGTCGTCGTCCATGCTCGCGAGGTCGGGCAGCGGCTCGAGATCGGCGTCGGCCGAGATCTCGCCGGTACCGGCATACAGCGGCCGTTCGAGCGACGTGGGCGAATGCGTCTGGAAGCTGCCGGCGGCGACCTGCGCCTTCAGCCTTGCCGTTCGCTCGGCCCTGAGAATGTCAATCCGGCCGTGAAGCAGGCGGCGCCGGCGGGAGACGTCGTCCTCGCTCCCTTCGAGTCGGGCGCGCAGCGCCGCCAGCTCGTCATCGGAGAGCGGCAGCAGGTCGGGGAGCGTTTCCACGGGCGCCTTTCCGGTCGGGAGTACGGTGTGCGAAGAAGTAGCGTAGCGAAGGGGTCGACCTCAGCTTGAGGCTTTGTTTCCCAGAGGAGGATTTCGCGCTTCAGGGCCGTCTCCCTGCACGCTGCTCTAGCGCGGAAGCGTCTTGCGAGCCTTGAGGATGTACTGCCCTGCGGCGATCACTGCAAGGAAGAGGTTGATCCAGAAGCAGACGATCGGCCACACGGTACCTTCGCTCGTGACGAGAACGAGACCGATCGACACGTACAGCCCCCAGGTCGCGATCTTCCCGAGACGGGAGACCTCGAGCTCGTAGTTCTTGGGAACGACGAACGTGTACCCCCCGACGAGGATGAGGTCGCGTACGAGGATGATCAGCGCGATCCACGGCAGCCGGTCGAGGGCGACGAGGAGGACAACCGCCGTGTCGATCATGAGTCGATCAGCGAGAGGGTCAGCGACCTTGCCGAACCGGGACTCGACACGCCATCGTCGTGCCAGGTACCCGTCGAGCTGGTCGGTGAATGCGGCCAGGCCGAAGACGATTCCGGCCGACCAACTGGGGCCTGTCCTCTCGTCGAGCAGGAGCCAGATGAACAGCGGTATCGCCGCGAAGCGCAGCAGCGTGAGTGCGTTCGGGATCTGCCGCACAGGGGCGGACACGGTACGCGGTTCCATCCTCCAGCAAGAGTAGAGGCTTGACCCGGACGCCCGAGCATCTGCTGGTGGTAGCGTCGGGTTTCGTGACCGCCAACCTCTCACTTCCCGGGTTCGTGAACAGCCACAGCCACTCGTTTCAGCGGGCACTCCGCGTACGAGCCGCAGGAACCGACTTCTGGACGTGGCGGGAGGGGATGCTCGAGGAGGCCGATCGCGCGACGCCGGACTCGATCCGAGTCCACTACGCCGAGGTGTACCGCGAGATGCTGGCCGCCGGCTACACAGCGGTCGGTGAGTTTCACTATCTGGGCGCGCCCGAGGCGTTTGCCGCCGCCGAGGCGGCGACCGAGGTAGGCATCGCGATTGTCCTCCTCCATGTCGCCTACGAGCGCGGTGGCCTCGCGCGAATGCGTCAGTCGTCAGTCGCCGCGTATCTCACAGAGGTGGAGGCGCTGCGGGAGGCAGGGATAGCGGTCGGGGTCGCCCCCCACTCCGTTCGTGCCTGCTCGCGCCCGTGGCTCGAGGAGATCGGCGCCTACGCGGCGCGTGAGGGACTCCCGCTCCACATTCACGCAGATGAGCAGCCGCGAGAGATCCAGGAATGCCTGGACGAGCACGACTGCCGCCCCATCGAGCTTCTTGCCGACACCGGCTGCCTGACGCCCCTGACGACGATCATTCACGCAACCCACGCGAACGACCAGGAGCTCGATCACCTCGCTGCCACGGGGGCCCGTATCTGCGCCTGTCCGACGACCGAGGCGGATCTCGGTGACGGGTTTCTCAGCGTCTCGGCGATTCGGGAGCGGTCGATCCCCCTGTGTATCGGCTCGGACTCGAACATGCGCGTTGACCCGCTCGAGGAGCTCCGTGAGCTCGAGGGAATTGCGCGGAGGCAGACCGGGACGCGGGGCGTGATCTTGACGGAAGACCTGCTCGGGATCGGTACGAGCGACGGTGCTGCGGCCCTGGGTCTCTCGAGCTGGGCTCCGATCCACATCGACGTCGGCCACCGATCGCTCGCCGGCGTCGCCGCAGAGCATGTTCCGGCGGCGCTCATCGCGGGATGCGCCGCTGACGTCGTCGCTTCGGAGATCTCCTGATGCCCGTCGAAGCCACCGAGGAAACCTTCGAGCACGAAGTCATCGCCCGGTCATCGACCCAGGCGGTACTTGTCGACTTCTGGGCCGACTGGTGCCAACCGTGTCATGCACTCGCCCCGGTGATCGAGGCTGCCGTCGAGGATCGTGGGGACGAAGTCGCCCTCGTCAAGGTCGACGTGGATGCCAACCCCGGTCTCTCCGAGACGTACTCGGTCAGCGGTATCCCCGCAGTGAAGGCCTTCCGGGACGGCCGCGTCGTTGCGCAGTTCACCGGTGTGCGATCGCGTGCCGCTCTGGACATGTTCCTCGACGACCTGCTCGCACCGCCGCGTGCCGACGCGCTCGTCGATGAGTTGCGCGCTTCGGGGAAGCTGCCCGAGGTTGTTGACGCGCTTGACGCGGGCGACACGGAGAGCGCGCTACGGTGGATCGTCGAGGCGGTCCCGGATGCCGCGCCGAGCGATCGCGAACGCTTACGCGACATCGCTGTGGCGCTGTTCGAGCGTCTTGGGCCGGACGACCAATTGACGACGACCTACCGGCGGCGTCTCGCTGCCGCGCTCTACTAGCAACGGCCCCCTACGGCGTCCGGTAGCGCTTGACCCACATCGCCGTTCGATCGATGTAGGCACGTTCGGCTGCCGCTCCCGTGAGCGCATAGGCGCCCTCGTAGGAACCGTACGGCCTTCCGACGTTCCGCGCCGGTTCGATCTGGGTTCCCTCGTGCCACTCGTTGTAGCTCGTGATCGTGACGACGTCGGCCTCGGCTCGGACTGCGCCTCGCCACATCCGGTCGTACGTTCTCCCCTGGCTCCGTCCTCGGACACGCACGTCGCCCGTCGCCCGAACGGCGTTATACCCGGGACCTACCGAGGGCGCGCAGACCAGTCCCAGCCGCCGGGCAGACGCGCAGATTCGGGGGAACGAACTTCCGTCGTAGAGGTTTACATCGTAGGTGTAGAGCCCGTCGAAGCCGCCGGCGCGAGCCTTCCCGGGCAGGCTCGTGTTCGCGAAGAGTCGAACTCCCGAAAGACGTTTGGTGAGAGCGGCCCAGTCAGCGTCCGCCGTCAGCGTCGAGTCGTAGAGGTAGAAGTCGGTGATCCCGGCCTCCTTGAAGTCGTTGACGTCCGCCTCGAGCGCCGCTGGCGCTCGTCCCGCGAACGGCTCCACGTGCAACGCAACCACGAGCCCGACCTCACGCGCCAGACGGGAAACCATCGGCAGCCTCGCTGCCTCTGCGGAACCCGCTCCCCACCAGGAGACGATCACGGTCTGGACGCCCGTCGCTGCGATCTCGCGCATCTGCGCGCGAACGACCGAGACGTCGGATGAGGAATACGGGCCGCGCGCCGGGAACCACCCGGACGCGACCTGCGTCGGGGGGACGTTGCCGTTTTGCTGCCAGTGCTGCCACTGCCCGTCGCGGCGCTCTGTGGCATACCAGGGGTAGTAGAAGATCGCCACCTCCCCCACGCCGCCGACGTCCGGTGCACCCGACATGACGGTACGCGAGTTGGCACCGCTCGAGAGGAGCGCCGCGATCGTGAGTACCGCCACCAGGAGTCCCAGGGTACGCCGCAAGGTCGGCGAGACTCTACCCTTGTCGTCGACCGCTGTCAGGTGCGAGGCCGAATGAACCGTGCGCGCCCGACGGCAATCAGCCGCTCGGGATTGTCCCAGGGGGTGATCTCGACGTCGGCAGTCCCGAGCGTTCGGCCGGCGTGCAACGTCCGTGCAACCACGCGGTGCGGCTCGGGCGCCGCCAGGCGAAGGAAGTCGCAGCGGAGATCGACGGCAATCCAGCCGCCGGGGCTCGTGTGCTCGAGCGCATACCAACCGGCAGTGTCGACGCACGTCGCCAGCGTTCCGCCGTGGAGAAACGGTCGCGCAACGCTATCGCCGAGCGCGACGGCAGACGGGTCTAAACGCAACACCACCGAGTCGTCCAGCAGTTCCACTGCGACGAGGCCAATGGCTGCGTCGAGTGGCGAGGCTGATTCGTCGAGGAGATCGGTCATGGGCAGATCCTAGTGTGCGATCTCGATTGCACGGCTTTCGCGGATCACGATCACCTTGACCTGGCCGGGGTACTCGAGCTGATCTTCGATCTGACGCGCAATCTCGTGCGAGAGGAGGGCTGCTGCGTCGTCGTCCACTTCGGTCGGCTCGACGATGACGCGGATCTCCCGTCCTGCCTGAAGCGCATAGGCCTTCGCGACGCCGGGCTTCGCCGTTGCGATTTCCTCGAGCGACGAGAGCCTCTTGATGTAGTGCTCGAGGCTTTCACCGCGGGCACCGGGCCGCGAGGCGGAGATCGCGTCGGCCGAGATAAGGAGAACCGCCTCGACCGTCTGCGGCTGCACCTCGTAGTGATGCGCCTCGACGGCATGAACAACGCCCTCCGACTCACCGTAGCGGCGGGCAAGCATGCCCGAGACGGCTGCATGCGTCCCCTCCACCTCGTGCGTCATCGCCTTCCCGATGTCGTGAAGCAGGGCCGCCCGACGAGCCGTCTTTACGGACGCTCCGAGTTCGGCGGCCATGATTCCCGCAAGGTGCACGACTTCCAGGGTGTGCTTGAGGACGTTCTGACCGTAGCTCGTGCGATACCGCAATCGCCCGAGGATGTTCACCAGCTCCTCGTGGAACTCGCCGCAGTTCGCCTCGAAGACGGCCTGTTCGCCCGCCAGGCGCACCTGATCCTCGAGCTCCGCCTTGGAGAGGTAGTACATCTCCTCGATTCGGGCGGGATGGATCCGTCCGTCCTCGATCAGCTTCTGAAGCGTCATCCGCGCGAGCTCTCGCCGGAGACCGTCGAAGGAGGAGAGCACGACCGCGTGCGGGGTATCGTCGATGATGAAGTCCACGCCGGTGAGGTGCTCGAGCGCGCGAATGTTGCGCCCTTCTCGCCCGATGATGCGACCTTTCATGTCGTCCGATGCCAGCTCGACGACACTGACGGTCGTTTCGGCGGTATGGCTCGCGGCGACGCGTTGGAGAGCGTCTGCGACGAGAGCGCGCGCCTTTCGCTTCGCATCCGTGCGAGCCTCCTCGTCGAGTTGCCTCACTGTCCGCGCGAGCTCGTGTCGGACGAGATCCTCTGACCGTTCGAGCAACTGCGCGCGCGCGTCACCGAGCGTCAGGCCACCGACGCGCTCGAGCTCCCGCAGCATCTGGTCGCTCCCCGCCTTGAGCTGCTCCTGGAGCTGCTTGGTGTGGATCTCACGATCGGTAATGCCCTGCTCGCGGTGCGTGAGCTCCTCGCTCTTGACCTCGATCTCGGACTCCTGTTGCTGCATCCGCGCCTCGGCTTTAGCCATCTGCACTCGAGACTCTTGCAACTCACTTTCGAGGTCTGCCCGCAGCTGCACGGCGTGCTCGCGAGCTTCGATCTGCGCCTCCCGGCGAGTGGTCTCGGCCTCGCGCTCGGTGTCGGTGAGAAGCGCGCGTCGTTGATCCTCGGCCAGTCGAAGGCGTGACGTGCTCACTGTGCGAAGCCACACCCACAGCCCGATGGCTCCGACTGTGATTCCGATCAGGGCTGCGACGACTGTGAGCATGGACGCTCCCGGGTGGGGGTTGTCACGCGGCTATCGCCGCGGTCGCTCACATCCGGACACCGCCTGCACTGGCGGTCTCCCGGTCAACCGGTCGTACAGCAGGGTCTATCTCGGTCGGGCTTCCCTCCGCGGGTCTGCGGTGGTCGCAACGCTCGATGAGGTCAGATGGTGAGTGGTCACTGGATCAGCCGGTTTTCGGGAATGCGCTCTGTGCAGGTCAAATGTTCGGATGAAGCACTCCTAGTCTATAGCGTCCGCGGACAGGTCTGCAACGAGCGCTTCGAGCGACTCCTCGGAAAAGCCCTTCGAGGCAAGGTAGCGCGCTGTCTTTGGCGTCCTTCCCCGCACTTCGGCGATCCGCATAGCCCGGGCCGACTCGGGCTCGAGTGCCACGAGCGCGGCGCGGATGTCGTCGTCCGCGACGCCCTGCCGCTCGAGGTCGTCGACGATCAGCTCGTTCCCGGCCCCTCGTTTCGCGAGGAGGCTGGAACGTTTGCGCGCGAAGCGGTGATCGTCGACGAGTCCGGCGCGCTGTACTGCATCCAGCGTCTCACGCCGAAGGCTGGGGGGCGCACCCCGCTCCGTGAGTCGTCGCTCGAGTGACGCGACTGTGTGATCACGCGCCCGCAGCGCCCGCAGCGCCAGAGCCTGCGCCTCGAGTTTCCGCAGCTCGCGCCCGAGCGCGCGGGCGGTCGTACGATCGAGTACACGCCCAACCGAGAGAGAGACCGCGAACACTGCCTCCGTCGGCACGACGCGCCATAGGTGACCGTCGAGATCTATCTCGACGCGATCCTTCCCGCGAGCGCGAAGGGCTGTGACAACGGGTGCCCGGGTATCGTCAGCCATCGCGCTCGCGGGAGTTCGCGTTTAGGCCTCGACCTGAACCCTCTCGGTCGCTACCTCGTCGTCCTCGATCGGCGTTACGTCGGCGTTCACTGTGCCCTCTGCCTGGGGCAGGAGCCGTGCCGAGACGACCTGCTCGGGCGGGGCTTCTGCCTGGATCCGCGCGAGGATCTGCTGGACGAGGTCGGGATGCTCGCCGAGGAACGCCGTTGCGTTCTGACGCCCCTGCCCCAGCCGCTCGTCTCCGAAGCTGAAGTACGAGCCGGCCTTCTGAACGACCTTCCGCTCGATCCCGACGTCGAGAACCGTGCCTTCCCAGGAGATGCCGCTGCCGTAGATGATGTCGAACTCGGCCTGCTTGAAGGGCGGCGCAACCTTGTTCTTGACCACCTTGACGCGCACGCGGTTGCCGTACGCCTCGGCGCCGTCTTTGAGCGTCTCGATGCGACGGATGTCGAGCCTGACCGACGCGTAAAACTTCAACGCGCGGCCGCCCGGCGTCGTCTCGGGAGAACCGAACATGACACCGATCTTCTCGCGCAACTGGTTCGTGAACAGGCAGATCGTGTCGGTGCGGTTGAGCGTGCCCGCCAACTTGCGGAGCGCCTGGCTCATCAGGCGAGCCTGAAGACCGACGTGACTATCCCCCATCTCGCCCTCGATCTCGGCCTTGGGCGTGAGCGCCGCGACAGAGTCGATCGCAACGACGTCGACCGCGCCCGAGCGAACGAGCAACTCGCAGATCTCGAGCGCCTGCTCTCCTGTATCCGGCTGCGAGACGAGGAGATCGTCGATGTTGACGCCGATCCGCCGCGCGTACTGGGGATCCATCGCATGCTCGGCGTCGATGAACGCGCAGATGCCGCCACGCCGCTGGGCTTCGGCGATGACGTGGTAGACGAGCGTCGTCTTCCCCGAGGATTCCGGGCCGAAGACCTCGACGACACGACCACGAGGCAGGCCGCCGATCCCGAGTGCCATATCGAGCGAGAGCGATCCGGTCGACACCGCCCCGATCGCGACCTGGGCCTGGTCGCTCATGCGCATGACCGAGCCCTTTCCGAACTGTCGCTCGATCTGGCCGAGCGCGACGTCGAGCGCTTCCTCGCGATTCATCTCGTCATTCCTCCTCGTCGTTCCGCTGATTTCGACCCTGTAGGTAAGCATGTCCGTCGGACGTAATACAAACATATGTTCGTGTCACGCGTGCGCGTTCCTGCATGCCTCCGACGCTAGCCCGGATCGGGTGTCGAGAGTGAGCCGGGTCTGTGCCGCAACTGCGCCCTCGGGGCGCACTAGGAAAGCAGACGACGCAGGAGATGCAGAGCTGCGACGGCCGCGCGGGAACGGATCACGTCGCGGCCGCCGGGGAGTTCGATCCGAAACGGGATCTCCCCCATGGGCCCGACCGCGTGGAGGTAGACGAGGCCAACAGGCTTCTCGGGCGTGCCCCCTCCCGGACCCGCCACACCGGTGACCGAGATCGCGACATCGACGCCGAGGTGCTCACGAGCTCCATGTGCGAGCGACTCGGCGACCTCCGCCGACACCGCACCATGCTGCTCCAGAAGCCCCGCCGGCACGCCGAGCAGCCCCTGCTTTGTCTCGTTCGCGTAGGCGACGACACTGCCGCGGAAGACGTCACTGCTCCCCGCCACGTCGGTGAGGCGCTTGGAGACCAGCCCGCCGGTGCATGACTCGGCGGCTCCGAGAGTGAGACCTCTGGCGCGGCACGCATCGAGCACGAGGTGCTCGATCGATCGCTCGTCTCTCCCGAAGAGGAAGTCGCCGATGGGTTCGAGAAATGCCGCCTCGAGCTCGTCGGCGCGAGCTTCCACGCCCGGCTCGACGACCAGATCGACGTGGATCTCGAAATCGCGCGCACAGATTGTCACCTCGACGCCGTCGCCGTCACCCCCGGCGTCGGCGAGAGACTTCGCAACGAGCGACTCGCTCACGCCGTACAGCCGCGCGACCCGGCGACTTGGACGCTTGGTTCGTGCAAGAACCGCTTGCAGGGGCGGCGAGGCGAGCGCACGTGGCCACAGCTCCTGCAGCTCGCGCGGCGGCCCTGGGAGCACGACGACGACGCACGAGCCCATGTCGAGGACGACACCGGGCGCGGTGCCGGCGATGCCGAGTGAGAGCGCGCCGGCAGGGAGCGTCGCCTGCTTGCGAACCCCGGACGAGAAGTCGGCGTAGTCCCGCTTCATCCTCTCGGCGAAGCGACGAGAGACGGCCTCGATCTCCCGCTCGAGCTCTTCGTCGACCTCGAGCGATCGTCCGGATACCCGTGCGACGAGCTCGATCGTCCGGTCGTCATGCGTTGGGCCAAGCCCGCCGGAGACGAGACAGACGTCACGATCCATGCCCTCCCGCAAGGCCGTTTCGAGATCGGCGGGATCGTCACCGACGATCGTGATCCGTGACGGCTGGAGACCGAGGCGCAGAGCCTCCTGCGCGAAGAACGGGCCGTTGAGGTCAGTCCGTTCGCCGCGTACGAGTTCGCTGCCCGTGACAACGATGGCGACGCGGGGACGACTCAAGAGCTGCGAGGAAGAGTCAGCTGACCGCTCGCTGGAACCTTCATCCGGACGCCCGCCACGCGAACGATCACGTTCCTCGGCGAGGTGAGCGTGATCGTGAGCTTCTGGGCAGCGAACCGCTTCACCTGCCCGCGCTCGAGCGTGCCACGGTAGAGCGCCTTGCGCGCACCAGACGCTGCACGAACCTCCATGAACGACGCGCCGCGCACAGCAGTGACTGACACGCCCTTCGCAACGGCAGCCGCGGTCGGCTTGGACGGGACGTTAACGCCCTGCACCTTCGGCTCCGTTGTGTCGCCGAACTTCCAGGCCGCAATCACGAGTGCCGTGAGGAGAATCATTGCCGTCACGGCGATAACAACGAGTCGCGATTCCCGATGCGGGCGCTGGTGGCGTGACTGCGTCGGAACCCGCCGCGGGCGCAGGGGCCGCTGCTCCTCACCGACCACGTAGCGCGAGTTGTACTCGTCGACGTAGAGCTGGCCATCCATGCCCAGTGATTCCGCGTACGTGCGCAGAAAGCCCTTGATGTAGGTGTGCCCGGGGAGCTGCTCGAACTGTTCCGCTTCGAGCGCACGGAGATACTTCGCGCGCACCTTGGTTCGAAACTCCATCTCGGTGAAGTCGAACCCCTGGCGCGTGCGAGCTTCGCGCAGGCTTGAGCCGATCTCGAACACGGAGACGCAGTGTAGACGACACGGCAACAACCTCGGTTGCAGCCGACCTGACGTCGCTAGTCGGCCGCGGTCAGGACGCCGTAGACCGCGACCGCGATTGTCGCCGAGACGGCTATACCGAGGCCGACGACGCCGAGGACGCGACCCCACGCCGCAGCCTTGACGCTCTCGGTGGCGCCGAGAGTCGCCCGGTCGAGTGCTCGGGCATTCCGCGCAAGAACGAGCGCCCCGATGCCCGTCAGGATCGCCAGAGGAATGGCGAAGCCGGCGTGCAGGAGATCGTACGAGCTCGAGTATCGGGTTGCTGCGATTGCAGCCGGGAGGGTGACGGCGGAGACCGCGCCGAGAACGACGGACCATGCTGCACGCCCGCTTCCCATCAGGATTTCTTGTAGGGGCGGCCCACGGCGGCCGGCGGGATCGAGCGTCCGACGCCACCTGCGACCGCGATGAGCGTGAGCACGTACGGCAATGCCTGGAAGAGCACCGCCGCGGAGTCCGAGTACTCGGGGAGCCGCTGTGCGAGCGCACTGGAGAAGCCAAAGAGGAGACAGGCCGCGGCAGCGCCGAAGGGGCGCCAGTTGCCGAAGATGACGGCCGCGAGGGCAATGAACCCACGGCCGGCCGTCATGTTCTCGTTGAACGAGTTGAGGAAGCCGATCGACAGGTACGCGCCACCGCAGGCGGCGAGCATGCCCGAGAGGATCACGGCGCCGTAGCGGATCCCGTACACCGAGATCCCGACCGTATCGGCCGCCTTGGGGTGCTCTCCCACGGCACGGATCCTCAGTCCGAGCGGGGTCTTGAAGAGGACGACCCAGGAGAGGGGGATCAGGATCACGGCGAACCAGATCATCAGATTGAGATCACCGAAGATCACGTCGAAGAACGAGAAGCTGTCGAGGAACCCGAGGTTGACCGAGGGGATGCCGGAGATATCGGTCGGCGTGCCTTCGGCCCCGTAGATGTCGATGTAGAGGTAGCCCGTCAGACCGAGTGCGAGGAAATTGATCGCAGTACCGCCGATGATCTGATCAGCACGAAGATGAATCGACAGGACAGCATGGAGGAGCGCGGTCACTGCGCCGGCGGCAATCGCAGTGAGCAGGCCTAGCCACCAGGTGCCGAACTTGTCGGCGCCGAGGATCCCGAAGAACGCTCCGATCAACATCATCCCCTCGAGGCCGATGTTCGTCACGCCCGAGCGCTCGGAGAACATGCCGCCGATCGCAGCGAACACGAGCGGCGTGGCAAACCGAAGCGTCGAGGCGATCAACGCCGACCAGACGACAACGGTCTCGAGCTTGCCGACACCGGAGAGCGTCGCGAGGTAGCCGACGGTGAACCCGAGCACCCCTGAGGCGATTGCGAAGGCGCCGAATCGTCGCTCGCCGCGGATGAGAACACCGATCCCGAGCATCACGGCGATCAGGCAGACGACAAGGCTCCACACCCACGATCGGGCTGTGATCGGCGGCAGTGCGATCCAGCACCCGATGAGGCCTAGTGCAATCCCGATCCATGCGACGGCCCGAAGGCCGCGTGGCGCACGCGCGGCGATCGGAAGGGCAATCGAGGTCATGCGGGCTTCCTCCGTCGGACGCGGGACATCAACCAGAGCACGATGACGTCGGCCCCGACGAAGAGGACGACGAGACCCTGGATGAGGAGCGTCAGGTTCGAGGCGAGTTCGGGACGGAAGATCTCCGGGTCGAGGTTGCGGGTCGACGTCCCGGTAAGGAGTCCGCCGAAGAGGAGCGCGGCGAGTGCAACGCCGATCGCGGTGTTGCGCCCGAGGAGGGCGACGGCGATACCGACGAAGGCGATCGTCGCCTGCTGCACGGTGTCCTGCCCGAGCCTGAATTGCCAACCGAGAATGTCCATTGCGCCTGCAACCCCGGCGAACGCGCCCGAAATAGCCATGGCCAGGAAGTAGTTGCGCGGAACGTTGATTCCGCCGTAGCGCGCCGCTTCCGGGTTGAATCCGACGGCCTTGACCCCGTAGCCGAGCGTCGTGCGACTGAGGATGAGCCAGTAGATAATGAGCCCTGCGATGGCAACGAAGAAGCCGATGTGCAGGCCCTGGAAGACCGGATCACCCCAGAAGACGGGGAGCTTCGCGCCCTCGACGATGTCGTTCGAGACCGGTACGAACTCCTGCCGATCGTTCTGGAGCGGCCCGCCGAGACCGAACAGGAAGACGCCGATCCAGATCGCAATCCAGTTGAGCATGATCGTCGAGATCACCTCGTGCGCTCCGACCGTCGCCTTGAGTATTCCCGCGATCCCTGCCCACAGCGCCCCGCACAGCGCACCCGCAACCGCGGCGAAGACGACATGGATGAACGGGTTCAATCCCTCGAACGACGATCCGATCCAGACGGCAAAGATCGCCCCCGTGATGTATTGCCCCTGACCTCCGATGTTGAAGAGGCCACAGCGAAAGGCGAACGCGACGGCGAGGCCGGTCAGCACGAGCGTCGTCGTGATGATCAGAGTCTGTTGCATGTTGAACGCCGCCGCCTGGCGTTCTGTCCCTTGTACCCAGGGAAGGAACCAGTTGAACCCGGCGCCCTCGAAGATGGCTCTGTAGGTCGCAAGCGGGTTCTTGCCCGTTGTGATGAGGACGACGAGACCGCCGACCGCGAAGGCAAGGAGTGCGGTCAGGACAGGTGCGACCAGGCCCCCCGCCTTGGCCGCGACGTCATACCGCTCGAGCCATGGCTGACGAACCTCGGGTCCGAGCCCCGACGGATCCACAGGCGCCCCTACCGGTGGTTGATCGAGATCGCTCACGCCGCCTCCTCCCCGCGTCCGCCGCCGGTCATCGCGACCCCGAGCTCCTCCTCGGTTGCGTCCGGCGTGAACTCGCCGACGATCTCGCCCTCGTAGATGACGAGAATCCGGTCGGAAAGCGAAAGCACCTCGTCCAGCTCGAGGGATACCAAGAGGATCGCGCGGCCCTCGTCCCGCTCCTCGACGAGCCGGCGGTGCACGAACTCGATTGCTCCCACGTCGAGACCACGGGTGGGCTGCGCCGCGATGAGCGCCTGCGGGTCGCGGTCGATCTCGCGTGCGAGCACGACCTTCTGCTGGTTGCCGCCGGAGAGGCCGCCTGCACGCGTGTGTGGGCCGCCGCCTCGAACGTCGTACTCCTTGATCAGACGCGCGCCTCGCTCTATCAGACGTGCGGGGAACAGCCATCCGAAACGGGAGTCGGGCGTGCGCTGGTAGTCGTGTAGGGCAAAGTTCTCGGCGATCGAAAATTCGAGCACGAGCCCTCGTCGCTGCCGATCCTCGGGAATGTGACCAAGCCCCGCCTCGAAGTGCCCGTGTGCACTCGCGGTCGTCACGTCTTCCCCGGAGACCGTCACGGTTCCCGACGCCGCTCGGCGGAGGCCCGTCATCGCGTCGATCAGCTCGGTTTGCCCGTTACCGTCGATCCCGGCGAGGCCTACGATTTCGCCTGCACGGATGTCGAGCGAGATGCCTCGAACCTTCTCGATTCCGCGATCGTCGAACACATGCAGATCCCGCACCTCGAGCAGCGTGTCCGTCGGGTTCGACGGGTTCTTGTCCACGCGGAGCGTCACCTCGCGACCGACCATCAGCGTTGCGAGACTCTCCTCTGTTGCTCCGGCGGCGGGAATCGTGTCGATCATCTTGCCGCGCCGCAGCACCGTGATGCGGTCAGCGATCTCCGTCACTTCGTTCAGCTTGTGGCTGATGAAGATGATCGACTTGCCCTGCTCTGTCAGGCCTCTGACGATCCCGAAGAGCTCGCCTGACTCCTGGGGCGTGAGCACGGCGGTCGGCTCATCGAGCACCAGGATGTCGGCGTTGCGGTAGAGCGCCTTCAGGATCTCGACGCGCTGTTGCTGCCCCACCGTGATGTCCTCAATTCTCGCCTTCGGATCGACGGCGAGCCCGAAGCGATCGGAGATCTCCCGGACCCGCTCGTTTGCCTCGCCGATGTCGAGGAAGACGTCCGCGTGTCGCGGCTCGTCCCCGAGCACGATGTTCTCTGCGACGGTCATCACGGGGATCAGCATGAAGTGCTGGTGCACCATTCCCACGCCCGCCTCGATCGCGGCACTCGGCGATCCGAGCTGAACCTGCTTGTCGGCGATCCTGATCTCACCCTCGTCCGGGTGGTACAGCCCGTAGAGGATGTTCATGAGGGTCGACTTGCCGGCGCCGTTCTCGCCGAGGAGAGCATGCACCTCTCCCTTACGGAGATCGAAGCTCACATCATCGTTGGCGACGGTGCCGGGAAAACGCTTCGTGATGTGGCGCATCTCGAGCACCGTGGGAGCCGCGTCGGTCATCGAGCGACGATTCTACGGTTCCCGGCGGGCGACGTGCCCAGATGTCTGCCCCGATGCTCTCGCAGCACCCGAGAACGATGAAGGGCGGGCCTGCTGGCCCGCCCTCATCACGTTTCGTTCGAATCGACGATTACTTCACTTCGGTCGGAATGCCCTTCACCTTGCCGGTGCGGATTTTGTTCTCGAGCACCTTCTCGGCAGCGATGATCGCCTTCGGGACCTTCGGCGAGACCTTGCCGAGTCCGATACCACCGGAGCGGACCGAGAAGATCGTGTTGCCGAAGCCCTTGAACGTGCCGGTCTTCGCCTGCTTCATGGTGCGAGAGACACCGACATCGACACGCTTGACGGCGCTCGTCAGCATGTGCGCGCCGAGGTAGCCCTGGTCGGCGTCGACACCGATGCCCCAGAGACCCTTGTCCTTCGCGGCAGACAGGGAGCCGAGACCGCACGAGCCGGCAACACCGAACTCGACCTGCGAGCCCTCGGCGATGTGGTTGAGCGACAGCTCCTTGCACTTGCTCTGATCCGTGAAGCTCTGCGCATAGCCGAGCAGCACCTTGGCCTTCGGGTTGGCGGCCTGTGCGCCAGCCTTGTAGCCCGCCATGTAGCGGTCGACCGGCGGGATCTTGAACCCACCGACGGCACCGATCACGAGCGGCTTCTTCTGCGACATGAGTGTCTTGATCGCGAGCCAGCCTGAGAGGTATCCGGCCTCCTGCTCACGGAAGAGGATGCCGCGCGTGTTCGCCGGCTTGCCCGCGAGATCCTGGAAGCGGTAGTCGATGATCGCGAACTTGCTGCTCGGGAACCGCGTCGCGACCGTGTTGACCGCCTCGGCCATGAGGAAGCCGACGCCGATCGTCAGGTCAGCTCCGCTCTGGACGCACGAGAGGAGGTTGGGAATGTAATCCGACTCCTTCGACGACTGCAGCACAGACGTCTTGACGCCGAGCGCCTTCCCACCATCGAGCCGACCCTTGTTGGCAAGCTGGTTGAAACTTCGGTCGTTCAGGCCACCGACGTCGGTGACGAGACACGTGTCGCCTGCAGCCGCCTTCTTGCCGCCCGCCGCAAGTCCGGTTCCGGCGACCGCTGCTACCAACACGATCGCGATGCTGCCGGTGAGCAGCGCCCTCAACTTGTGATTCCTCACTCCATCCTCCTGAAACTCGTCGTTTGCCAACTCTTCCCTCTATTTGACGAATGATCGTAACGGGAAGTTGTAAGCGACGTGTTCAGTCCGAGGAAATCCTTTGCAGGTCGGACGGCTCGATCAACACGCGCCGCGGCTTCGAACCCTCGTAGCCGGAGATCACGCCTCGACGCTCGAGCATGTCGATCAGACGTCCGGCGCGCGTGTACCCGACCCGCAGACGACGCTGGATGAGAGAGACGGATGCGGTCTGCGTCTGGACGACGATCTCGGTCGCCTTGTCGAGCAACGGATCCTCGTCCGGATCGAACTCGCCGTGGCCTCCGTCCGCCATCTCGTCCGCGAACGTCTCCGGTGCTTCCAGGAGGCTCTCGTCGAGGACCTGTCCTCGCTGCCGGCGACACTGCTCGACCACCATCGCGACCTCCTCCTCGGCAACGTAGGCGCCCTGGACGCGCTGCATCCGCGAGGTGCCGAGGGGCTTGAAAAGCATGTCGCCCTGCCCGAGCAGGCTCTCCGCTCCGGAGGTGTCGAGGATCACGCGGGAGGCCGTCTGGCTCGAGACGGCGAACGCGATCCTCGAAGGGACGTTCGCCTTGATCATGCCCGTGATCACGTCGACCGACGGTCGTTGTGTTGCGAGCACGAGGTGGATGCCAACCGCGCGCGACTTCTGGGCCAGCCGGATGATCGCGTCCTCCACAGCCTGGGGCGAGACCATCATCAGGTCGGCGAGCTCGTCGATCACCACGAGGAGATACGGAAGGGGCTCCTCTCCACGTGCCTTGAAGGTGCGGTTCGCCTCGGGCAGGTTCCGCGCCCGGATAATCGAGAGCCGCTCGTAGCGGCGCTCCATCTCGGCCACCACGTTCTGCAGGACGGCGGAGGCTTCCTTGGGGTTAGAGACGACCGGCGTCAGCAGGTGCGGAATCGACACGTAGTAGTTGAGCTCGATCCGCTTCGGGTCGATCAGGATCATCCGGACCTCATCCGGCGTCGAGCGGAGAAGGATCGACGTGAGGAGCGTGTTGATACAGCCCGACTTACCCGAGCCAGTTGTCCCGGCAATCAGGAGGTGCGGCATGCGCGCCAGGTCTGTCCACACGGCGTTGCCCGAAATGTCCTTGCCGAGCCACACTGAGAGCGGGCTCGCCTGGCCGGGCATGTCTCCAAAGATGTCACCGAGCGTGACGAGCTTCGGCGAGAGGTTCGGTACTTCGACTCCCACCGCCTGCTTGCCGGGGATCGGGGCAAGAATGCGAATCTCGGTCGTGGCGAGCGCGTACGAGAGGTCGTCCTTGAGCCCTGCGACCTTCGAGACCTTCGTTCCGGGCGCGAGCTGGAGCTCGTAGCGCACGACCCGGGGGCCGGCGATCTGACCGACGATCGTGGCATCGACCCCGAAGTGCGACAACGTCTGCACGAGCTGCTCGGCGGTCTTCGCGCTCTGCACACCGCCGTCGCCCTTCACGGCCGGTGAGGGCTTGAGAAGCGCCCTGTCCGGCAGGCGATACTCGACACCCGTGGCGCTGTCGAACGCGATCTCCTCGTAGGCGTCGCCGGCAGTCACTGCATCGGGAGCGCGCTCGTCGGAGTGCATGACGAGCTGCGGTGACTCCGCGGACGTCGCGATCGGCTCGATCACGTCCGGATAGGCCTTCGCAGCATCGACGATCGGCTTGCGCTGCTCCACCTCGTCGAAGTCGTCGTCGAGGTCGTCCGAGCCACCGAAGTCGGGCATCTCGAAACCGTCGAACGATCGCCGCGCCGCCCCGCCTGCGCGCCGCATGGCGCCGCCTGAGGTCCGGAGGATCGCGCCGGCCGAGCCGCCGGTGAAGAGCAGCGTGCCGGCAAGGACGAGCGCGATACCGACGATGAGCACGCCCGTCTCGCCCACGAAGTTCGCGAGGCCGCTCGCGAGACCACCTCCGATCATCCCGCCCTGGTCGCGTCCGAGCGCGAGCATGAGGCCGAAGGCGCCGATCACGAGACCGGTGCGGAAGGGCTTCAGGTCGACGATCTTGCTGCGCACGAGCATGAGCCCGCCCAGGCCGAGGAGAACCAGCGGAACGACGTAGGACGCAGCCCCGAAGGCGCGATGGAGCCCGTCAGCGGTCTTCTCGCCGACCGCACCACCGTCCCAGCCGAGCCACAGCAGCGTGGCGAGGAAGGCACCGACCGCGACCATCCCGAGTCCCCACAGTTCGGGATGGTGATGCGATCGGGTCTTTGCCGTCCGGGTAGCCGCGCGGGCAGAGGTACGTGGCTTGGCAGCCGAACGTGGTCTCGACGTCGCGCGCGGCGTACGTGTGGCCCGACGCGCGGGCTTCTTGCTTGTACGAGGCATTGGGCTTGCAGCTTCTGCGGCAGCGTCCCGTATCCTCCGCACATGCCTGTCGTGATCGGGATCGCCGTTGCCGGCGCACTGGGTGCGGTGGCGCGTTACGGACTGGACGAGCTCGTCGGCCGCCGAGCCGGGGCCTTCCCCTGGGGCATCCTCGTGGTCAACATCACGGGAGCGTTCCTGACCGGCTTCGCCGTCGAGGCGCTCGAACCGCGATTCGAGGAGTCATGGGTGCGCGCGGCCGTCGTCACCGGGTTTCTCGGCGCCTACACGACGTTCTCGACGTTCTCGCTCGACACGTACCGGCTGCTCGAGGAAGGTCACGCGGCGCAGGCCGGGCTGAACGCCTTGGGGACGCTCGCCGCAGGGCTTGTCGCCGTCTGGTTCGGGCTGAAGGTCGGTCGGACGGTGTAGTCGCCTTGCGCTGACGGGCGAACCCTGGCTATGCGAGCTCGATATCCGTCTGCGCGAAGTCGTTGCCGAGACAGAGGAGTGGTTCGTGAGCGAGCCGCGCTGTCGCGTAGGTCATGCAATCGCCGTAGTTCAGCCCGGCCGGGTGCCGCCCTTTGCCGAAGCGAAGGAAGGCGCTGCCAGCCTCGCGCCAGTGCTCCTCGTCGAACGGGAGGACGGCGACGTTCCCATCCGTCACGAGAGTGAGAAGTTGCGCTCTTGCTGCCTCCCCCATTCGGCCGGTCAGCACGAGCTCGCTTTCGAGCAGCGTTGGAGCTCCTATCCCGACCGAAGCAGCACGCACGATCCTCTGACGCAGCACTTCATATCCGGCCTCCCCGAGCACAACGGCAACGACGGCGGACGAGTCGAGAATCACACGCCATCCGGGCCGTAGCCGAGGATCGCCTCACGTTCGGCTTTGCTCAACGGCGGGCGCCCTCGCAGCTCCGCCGGAATCTGCGGCCAGATCTCCTCCTCCAGCACTCGCAGCATCCGTGCTCCGGCACTCTCGCGGTGCCCGAGCCGCTCCGCTCGTTCCTCGAGCGCGACCCTGACGGCGCGGGTCTTCGTCTCACCGGTTAGCGCGGCGAGCTCGGTCGCGAGACGCTCGGTCTCCGGATCCTTGATGTTCAACGCCATGGTGGAATGGTACCTTGAACGGTGTAAAGGATCAAGAGGCCCGGGCGCGCGCCCGCTCGATGATCAGCTCGGCATCGGCGCGATTCCCGAATCCACGGGTCTCGGTCTTTCCCTCCTCGAGATCCTTGTAGACCTGGAAGAAGTGCTCGATCTCGTCGCGGAACTCGGGCGGGATGTCGTGGATGTCACTCACGCGCATCCACGCGGGGTCCTTGAGCGGAACGCAGATTACCTTCTCGTCGGGGCCTTTCTCGTCGGTCATGTGGAAGACACCGACAACGCGCACGCGGATCCGGCAGCCGGGAAACGTCGGCTCGCCAACGAGGACGAGCGCATCGAGCGGGTCGCCGTCCTCCCCCATCGTGCCCTCGATGAAGCCATAGTCGGCCGGATAGCTCATCGAGGTGAAGAGCCTTCGGTCCAGCACGATCCCACCGAGCTCCTCGTCCAGCTCGTACTTGTTCCGCGACCCCGACGGCACTTCGACGAAAACGACGACATCACTCATGGCAACCTCCCGATCCGTTCGACGAGTAGCTCGAAGAATCCGACGTCGTCGAGGTCGACACCAACGTCTGCATTTGGCAGTCCTCCTGTCCTTCGCCACAGATCGACGACCGTCCGACCGCGACAGAGCTCGGAGCCGAGCTCGACCTCGACATTGCGGTCGACCGTGGTCACGAGCCCCGGGCGAATCACGTGCGCCACGGCGACCGCGTCATGGATCGGCGCACCGTCCCACCCATACGTCTCCCGGTGGTAGACGGCGAAGAATGCGACCAGATCGGCGACGAATGCTCCAACCGGCCCCGTCGCGGCGAGGCGTTCCTGCAGTGCAGGAGTGGTGACGGCTCTGTGCGTGACGTCGAGCCCGATCATCGTTGTCGCGATCGGGGCCGAGAAGACGACCTGCGCGGCCTCGGGGTCGGCCCAGATGTTGAACTCCGCTGCCGGCGTCATGTTCCCCTCGGCGATGGCGCCACCCATCAAGACGATCCGCTCGACGTTGGCGCCGCCCGTTCGTTCGAGAAGGAGCGCGATGTTCGTCAACGGACCTGTGGGAACGAGCGTCACTGGCACGGCGCTCGCGGCGATGGTGCGCTCCATGTAGTCGACGGCGTGCTCATCGAGCGCGGCTCGTCCGGCCGGCGGAAGTGTGGGGCCGTCGAGACCACTCTCGCCGTGGACGTGGGACGCAACCGTGAGGTCGCGAACGAGCGGGCGATCCGCGCCAGCGGCAACGGAGACGTCACCGCGCTCCACGAGGTCGAGGACACGCAGTGCGTTCGCGGTCGTCTTCTCGAGGGTCTGGTTGCCGTGCACGGTCGTGACGCCGAGCAACTCGACCTCGGGGCTCGCGAGCGTGAGCAGGAGCGCGATCGCGTCGTCGTGCCCGGGATCGCAGTCGAGGATGATCGGAATGGCGGGGGGCGTTGTGCTCATGGGCGGAGTATCGCGTCGATCTCTGCCGCCGTCGGGAGCGACGGTTGAGCGCCGAGGCGCGAGACGGCGAGCGCGCCGGCAGCGCAGGCACGGAACAAAGCCTCCTCCTCGTCTCGGCCCTCGAGGAGCGAGACGACGAGGCACGCGGCGAACGCGTCGCCCGCCGCGGTGCCGTCACGACGTCGACGCACGGAGGTTTCGCGCGCGCAACCTCCTCCCCATCCTCGAGCAGCACCGCTCCCTCCGCGCCGAGCGTCAGTGCCACGAGCCCGTCTGTGCGTGCGAGCGCATCATGCTCGAAGCGATTGACGATCGCCAGGTCGGGGTTAACGGCGATCCGGCGCGCCGGTGCGGCGTTGAGGCAGAACAATCCAGATGCCTGCTCCCAGGCGGCGACGACCGCCTCGTCGGGGATCTCCTGCTGGCAGAGCACGGCGTCCGCCGGGGGAAGCTCGAAGTCCTCGAGGCGAGCATTCGCTCCAGGTGAGACGACGATCGTGGTCTCACCCTCCGCGTCGACCGTGATCAGCGCGATTCCGGTGGGCGCGTCGACCGCTCGTAGGTCGAGCTCGACTCCTGCGTCGCGGAGCCCGGCGAGCGCTTCGTCCGCGAATGCGTCGCGGCCCACGGCTCCGACCATTCGCACCGTCGCGCCGAGGCGCGCGCAGGCAACAGCCTGATTCGCGCCCTTGCCACCCGGGAAGCGCTCGAAGGTCGCGCCGCTGATCGTCTCTCCTGGTCGTGGCAGCGTGTGGCAGCGCACGACGAGATCGAGGTTGATCGAGCCGACGACCGTGATCCTGGGAGCGAGCATCCACACCAGGGTAACCCGGGCGACCGGCTGAAGCCGGCCACCGAGCTCAGGCGGCGAGGACGCGGAGGTCGTCGACGGTCGAGCCGAGGAGCGTGTCGCGCAGGTCGAAGAGGCCTGCCCAGAGCGACGATCTGTCCGGCGCGCTGTCGAGGCGCGCCGCGTCCGCGAGTCCCTCGAGCGCGCGAACCAGCACCGCCAGCTCGAGGTAGGCCGCCGCGACACGGTTCGGACACGCGTGGACTCCTGCCCGGTCGAGGACAGGGCGCCACTCGACGAGTTCTCCCGCGCCGGGCCCGCCATACCAGGAGCGCCCCTCTGCCCGCTCCGGCTCGAGCTCGAGGAGGTAGCGCGAGAGTGGAGCCTCGAGCCCGGCCAGAGCCGTCTCGATCCGGTCTGCGGCATGGCGGAGAGCCGCCTCACGACCGCCGGCCGTCGCGGGGATCGCATCTCCACGATGCCACTTCTCGAGCAGCCGACAGAACGCGAGAGCCGCAGCCTCGCAAGCGCGGAGTTGCTCCGTGAGCCTCCGAGCGGTCTGCTCGGTCGCGGCATACTCGGAGATCACGTCACACCACCCGGGTTGCGGTGGCGTCGTCATGCTCAGACTTCGATCACCACGGGCAGGATCATCGGGCGCCGACGGGTGCGTGAGTACACGAGCTTGGCGATCCCGTCGTGCATGTGCTCCTGCAGGAGCTTGATCTCGGTAATACCGTCCTCCGCGAGCTCCTCCGCAATCCGATCGGCCTCGTCACGCAACTCCTCGAGCAGCTCCTCGTCGTCGCCGAACCCACGGAAGATCAGCTCGGGCGGTGCGATCTCGCCTCCGTCGGAGAGGGCGACCGTGGTGACGATGATCAGCACACCGTCCTCGGAGAGCCGGCGCCGGTCGCGGAGCGCGACATCCTGGACGTCACCGACGCCGAGGCCGTCGACGAACGTGACGCCTGCGGGGATCTGATCGACGATGGCGACCCCGCGGGGGGTGAGCTCGACGACGGAGCCGTTCTCGGCGATCACGATTGCGTTGGCCGGAATGCCGGCATCGCGGCCGAGCTTCGCGTGGGCAGCGAGCATTCGATACTCGCCGTGGATCGGCATCAACGCTTTCGGCCGCACCAGGGCGAGCAGGGTTCGCAGCTCCTCGGAGCAGGCATGGCCCGAGACATGGACCGGTGCGATCTCCTCGTGCAGAACCTCGGCTCCGAGACGCGCCAGGCGGTTGATCGAGTCGTGAACGTGAAGCTCGTTCCCGGGGACTGGCTTCGCCGAGATGATCACGGTATCGCCGCGCTCGACCTCGACGTTCTGGTGATCGCCGTAGGCGATCCGCGTGAGTGCGGACATCGGCTCGCCCTGACTGCCTGTGCAGAGGAACATGACCCGATCGGGCGCGAGATTCATTGCCTCCTTGGGAGAGATCAGCGAGTCCTCCGGCAGGTTCACGTAGCCGAGGTTCCGGGCGATATTCATGTTCTTGACCATCGAGCGCCCCACGAGCGCCACCTTGCGGTCGTTCTCGAATGCGACTTCCGCCGCTTGCTGCATGCGATGGATATTCGATGCGAAGCTCGCCACGAGGATCCGGCCGGTGCGCATCGGGATCAGCTGCCGGAAAGCCTCTCCCACGAGGCGCTCCGAGCCCGTCATGCCCGGGCGCTCCGCATTGGTCGAGTCGCCGAGCATCAGGTCGATGCCGCGATTGCCCAGCGAGGCGAGCTTGCCCACGTCGGTCTTGAGCCCGTCGACGGGGGTGTGGTCGAGCTTCCAGTCGCCCGTGTGGAGCACCCGACCCGCGGGCGTCTCGACCACGATGGCGACGCAGTCGGGAATCGAGTGGGCCATCCGGACGAACTCGAGCTTGAACGGGCCGAGCTGGATCCCGTCCCCGTCGGGATCCGCCTCGCGCAGGGTCGTCGACGCGCCGAGCTTGTGTTCGTCGAGTTTCGACTTCACCATCGCGAGCGTCAGCTTGGTGCCGATCACCTGGCCGGCCTCGACCTCGCGCAAGACGTAAGGCAGTGCGCCGACGTGATCCTCGTGGCCGTGCGTGAGCACGATCGCGAGCAGCGGGCGATCTTCGAGATGCGAGAAGTCGGGGAGCACGAGGTCGACGCCGAGGTGCTCGTCACGCGGGAAGGCGAGCCCTGCGTCGATCAGGATCCGCTGTCCGTCGAACTCGTACAGGGTCATGTTCTTCCCGACCTCGCCGAGCCCACCGAGCGGAATGATGCGGAGTGTGTCGCTCATCGTGGCGCAGTGTACGGGTAGGTGGCGCCAGGCTTCGGCCTGTCGCCCGGACCTCGATCCCGTCAGGCCGCGATCGGCTGCAGCAACCCGAGCCGCTCGAGGCAGCTGCGGACGGCAGCTTCCTCCTCGGGCGTCGCCTCGACGAGCGGGAGCCGGAAGCCGCCAAGCTCGTGGCCGAGCAGGTTCATCGCCGTCTTGATCGCGATGGGGTTCGTCTGCACGCGGAGGAGGTCGATCGCAGGACGAAGCTGCTCGTCGATCCGACGTGCCTCCTCGGTCTCTCCGTCGCGATACCGCGTGATCATCTCCTTGACCTGCGGCCCGACAACGTGGGTGTGCACGCAGATTCCCCCGACGCCTCCAACCTCCAGGAACGGATGGACGAGATCGTCGTCACCGGCGTAGAGATCGAGGTCGCACGCGACGACATGGCGGGCAGCATCGAGCGATGGCTTCGCCTGCTTGACGCCACGGACGTTCTCGATCGCCGCGAGCGCCGAGATCGTTCCGGGCTCCGCATCGACGACCACGCGGCTGGGGATGTCATAGAACACGACCGGCCGATCGGTGACAGCCGCGATCGTCTCGACGTGCGCCACGATCCCGCGCTGGGGCGGCTTGTTGTAGTACGGCGTCACGACGAGGAAGCCGTGGACGCCGATCTCGTGCGCCCGCTCCGTGAGATGCACCGAATGTGCCGTGTCGTACGTGCCCGTTCCGGCGACGACCGTGTGCGTCGAGCCGATCTCGTCGAGGGCGACCTCGTAGAGCGCGAACCGCTCGTCGTCAGAGAGCGTCGGAGCCTCGCCCGTCGTCCCGGTCACGACCACGCCGTCGGAGCCGTTCTCGACGAGATGACGGCAGAGCGCCCGGAACCGCTCGAGCTCGACCGAACCGTCTGCCGCGAACGGCGTAGCGATTGCGGTGAGAACCTCGCCGAGCATCCGGCGATTGTAACCCTGATCGCCCTGCGCTATGACTCAAGGCTGAACCCACCCGAGCCAAGGAGGCGTCATGCTGCGCGAGTTCCGAGATTTCCTGATGAAGGGCAACATCGTCAGCCTGGCCGTTGCCTTCGTGATCGGCCTTGCGTTCGCGGCCGTCGTGAGCTCTCTCGTGAACGACCTGATCATGCCGATCATCGCGATGATCATCGGTAAGCCCGACTTCAGCGATCTCACGTTCACGATCAACGACGCGGTCTTTCGCTACGGCGCCTTCATCACGTCGATGATCACCTTCGTTGCCGTTGCAGCAGCCGTCTTCCTGTTCGTCGTCAAGCCGATGGACGCGATCGCCGCGCGGCGGGCGAACGGCGGCGAGGGCGAGCCGATCTCCGACGAGGAGCGGCGCCATCAGGAGCTCCTCACAGCGCTCGGAGCGCGGTCGTAGGCCGCTCTACAGGAGCTTGTCGAGGCTGAACGTAAGTCCGTGAGGAAGTCCACGGACGCGATCGAGCGCGAGCAGCACGCCCGGTACGAACGCCTCGCGCGAGGTCGTGTCGTGGCGGATCGTCAGCGTCTCCCCCAGTCCGCCGAGGATCACCTCCTGATGAGCAACGAGACCGGGGAGCCGGACGGAGTGGATCGGGACGTCGCCGCCCATCCCGGCGGCGGTCGCCTTCGCCGTCCCCGACGGCGTATCGAGCTTCGTGTCTGCGTGGAGCTCGATGATCTCCGCCTGTGGGAACGAGCGCGCAGCCTCCGCTGCGAATCGCATCATCAGCACGGCACCGAGCGCGAAGTTCGCTGCCACGAAGCACTGCGTTTTCAGATCGCGCGCCTGTCGGTCGAGCTGCACGAGATCGTCGTCGCCGAGCCCGGTGGTGCCGATCACGCACGGGACCCCGGCCGCGAGCGCAGCGAGCGCATTACCGAGAACTGCAGCCGGCGTCGTGAAGTCGACCGCCGCCTCGATGCCTTTGAGGTCGACCGGTTCGCCGACCTCCACTCCGCGAACGTCGTGACCGGCCGCGGCGAGCGACCGCATCAGGACGGCGCCTACTTTGCCCTCGCGGCCGAAGACGAGGACTCTCATGTCGCACGCTCGACGGCCGAGGGGTTGAGGCGCTGCACGGCCGTCCGGAAGCGCTTCTCGCTCGGGCCGATCCCCGCCGCCGAGAGGAGCTCTGGCGTGTAGAGATCGCGGGCGAGTGCCGCTACATCGTCCTCTGTGACGGCAACGATCTTGCGCTCGATCTCCTCGATCGGCAGAATCTCCGTTCCCATCACGACGGCCTTGCCCAGCCGACTCATCCGTGCTGACGTGGACTCGAGCGAGAGCAGCAGCCGACCCTTCATGTTCTCCTTCGCGCGCTCGAGCTCCCCGTTCCTGAGATTGCCGGCGCCGACGTCGCGCAACTCGGCTCCGATCACGTCGAGGCACTCCCGTAGGTTCTCCTCTCGGGTGCCGACGTAGATGCCGATCTGACCGGCGTCGAGATACTGCGAGCCGTAGCTGTAGACGGAGTACGCCATGCCGCGCTTCTCCCGGATCTCCTGGAAGAGTCGCGAGGACGCCGAGCCGCCGAGGATGGCGTCGAGCAGCGCCGAGGCGTAGCGGCGGGGGTCATCCCGGCGGATCCCGGGGCCGGCGAGACAGACGTGGTACTGCTCGGTGTTCTTCTTCAGGAACCGGACGCCGGGAGTCGCGATCCGGCCGGCAGGCTTGCGGGGAAGCGCGACCACCGGTGCGTCCGCCCCTTTTCGACTCTTCCGGAGCGCGGCGACGATCCTCTTGTGATCGACGTTGCCCGCGGCAGCGAGCACGACATTCGCGCCCTTGTAGGCGCTCCGGTGATAGCCCAGCAGCGATCGCCGTGAGATCGAGGAGATCACGTCGGCCCTGCCGATCACCGGGCGGCCGAGCGGGTGGTCGCCGAACACGGCTTCGGCGGCGAGATCGTGGACGAGGTCCTGCGGGTTGTCGTCGACCATCGCGATCTCCTCGAGCACCACCTCACGCTCCGAGTCGATGTCGGTCAGCGAGGGAGCGAACACCATGTCCGTCATCACCTCGAGCGCGACATCGAGGTGATCGTCCGGGACGCGCGTGTAGACGACGGTCGTCTCGCGCGACGTCGCGGCGTTGAGCTCTCCCCCCATCGTGTCGAATAGCTCGGCGATCTTGACGGCGTCGTACCGGTCCGTCCCCTTGAAGAGCAGGTGCTCGATGAAGTGCGAGACCCCGGCCTTGGCGAGGGGCTCATCGCGCGAGCCGGCCCCGATCCAGAGGCCGACCGCTGCCGAACGCACGCCATCGATGCGCTCGGTGATCACACGCTCGCCGCCGGGGAGGGTTGTCAGTTGATGGGGTTTCACGTTCTGCACCCTAATCGCGGGTGCGGGTGTGGTGCCCTGAGAACGCCCGGACCGGGTTCTCGACGACCGGGATTCGGGAGAGCACGATAGTGTGAGAGTGCTTGCGGCTTGGCGCTCGTAGAACAGGAGGCTCGATGACCGCGTTTCCCACCGTTCGGATCGCCGCCGTCCAGGCGACACCGGTGATCCTCAATGCCGAGGCATCGATCGCGAAGGCGATTGACCTCCTCGCCGACGTCGCCGAGGCAGGTGCCCAACTCGCCGTGCTGCCCGAGACGTTCGTCTCGCTCTACCCGTCGAACGCGTGGGCCGCGGCCGCCGCGGGGATGGACGGGTCGAAGGGGCTCGACGAGCTCTGGGAGCGGATGTGGGCGAGCTCGATCGACGTTCCGGGATCGCTCGTCGACGAGCTCGTCGAGGCGTGTCGTCGTCATGACCTCGTCTGCGCGATCGGCGTCAACGAACGCGAGTCGGAACGCCCCGGCACGCTCTACAACACGCTTCTCCTGCTCGGGCCCGGCGGCCTGCTCTCACGGCACCGCAAACTGATGCCGACTCACCACGAGCGTCTGTTTCACGGAATCGGCGCAGGCGACGACCTCGACGTGGTCGACACGCCCGTCGGGCGAGTTGGCGGTCTCATCTGCTGGGAGAACCGCATGCCGCTTGCCCGTGCCGCGGTGTACCGCGGCGGCCCGCAGATCTGGGTAGCCCCCAACGCAGACTCTTCGGACGGCTGGCAGGCGACGATGCGTCACGTCGCGATCGAGTCGGGCGCGTTCGTGGTCGCCGTTCCGCAGTTCATTCCTGCCTCCGCCTTCCCGCCCGACTTCCCGTTACCGCTCCCGGAGGGCAAGGAGATCTTCGGGCGTGGCGGCGCCGTCATCGTCGAGCCGTCGAACGGAGAGGTGATCGCCGGTCCGTTGTACGGCGCGGAGGGCATCGTGATCGCGGACTGCGACCTCCGGATCGGTCTCCACGCAAAGCGTCTCTTCGACGCTATCGGCCACTACGGCCGAGAGGACACGCTGCTGCCGAAACTCCCGAGCGGCCAGTCGGAGCCAGCGTCGGCGAGTCGGCAGCCTGAACTCTCAACGCACAGTACGGTCACCGTTCCGAGCGTCGGATGAACCCCACGTCGCGTCGGACTCGCTGGTCTCCTCACATTCCGAACAGATCCAGTCTCCCGCCTGCGCCTCCCGTGCACTGAGCGCAGCCGGGATCATCGTCACGCCGCAGACGGGACAGATCGGAGGGCGCTCGTCATCCATGCCGCTCAGTATGAGGGAGCGGCTCCTGTCGGGTTCGCTCGCTCGACAGCGACGGTTTCCAGATCGAAGATCAACGGCTCCCCGAGATCGAGGGTCGCGACGTCGTCTCTGCGGGTCCGAGCGGCGGCGGTCAGCGCTCGGGAGCCTGCTTTGCCGGCACACTGAGCAGCCGGCGTGCGGTGTTTTTTCTCCCTGCGGTTGCGTCTCGGAACCAGACCTCGAGCTGGGCCGGACCGCGCGTGACCTTGACCGGGATCGGAATCCGAAGTATCTGGCGTCCATTCACCTTCGGGACATGGCGCCTGACGAGCGTCGTTCGGTACCGAGTGAGCCTGATCTCGGCCTCGACCACAGAGGCCGTGTCGAGCTGCACGAAGAGCTCCCGGCGCCGTGGAGCGATCCGTCGGATCCAGGCCGCGCGGATTGTAGGGGTGGCTGCGGTGCCCAGTGGGACGCGCGCCCCGTTCCGATCATTCGCTCGGTTGTCGACGGAGGGCGCGTCAGCCATGCGGGTTGGGATGGGCGCGGCGGCTGCAAGTGCCGCCTGAACCCACTGCCAGCGCCGATCGACCGATCGTCGCTCACGGCCGCCGTCGCCGAAGAGCGCACTGTAGACGTGCGGCTTCACGGAGCTCAGCTCGGCCACGGTGCACTTGCAGTACGGGTGTGCTCGCCCAGCGTCGGCGTCGGCGGCGCTTGCGAAGATCTTGTTGAGCGCGTGCGCCCGGCAGGCACCGCAGGCCGTGCAGTCGCAGGCCTCGTGGCCTCCGTCGGGATCGAGGCCCCAGACGCTGATCTCGGAGCTTGCTCTGGCGGCGTGAGCACGTACCAGGGTGGCGGTGCCCATTGCCAGAAGTCCTGCGCCGACCAGACGCCGTCGCGTCAGCTGGGTCTCGGGTGTCTCTCGGTCGAGGGAGCCGCAGTTGGAGTGCATCGGCTTTGAATGAGTCGGTGTCCCGAGACAGCCCTCGCTCATTCGAGAGCGGAGACCGCTCCCGTCCGACCGAGGGGTTCGTCCCGGCTGATCCGACTCCACCGATGCGCTGCGGCTTCCACGACCGAGCAACGATCTCATCTTCGATTCACGCTTTCATTCGCTCCGGGGACAGCTGCGCCGACGTTTCCGGCATGGAGTAGCCGCGAACCGGCGTCCCCGGCTCCAGCAGGCTCAGCCAAGGTTGTGGATCCGCATCTCGACGTCGGAGATGTCGTAGGTCGTGTTGCCGTTGCCGACGCACAGGAACTCGAGCGATCCCGAGTTCGGAGCATTGAACGCTCCGACGGAGGTAGTAGTCACCGTTGTGCCCGGGGTCGTATCGACGCCTGCGGCCCCGATCAGGTTGCCGTCGAACCTGAAGCCGCAGTTGAGGTACTCGGATTCAGTGCCGGTGTTGTGAACGGTAAAGGTGGTGAAGCCCACGTAGTCGCCTCCGACCGTGAGCTGAGCGGTGGCAAGCGGCGCGTAGTTCTGGTAGTCGGCGACGTCTGCTCCGGTGGCGCTGGCGGTCGCGACACCCGCGCCCGGAGGCCCTTGTGGGCCGGCGCTACCCTGCGGTCCGGCTGCCCCGGGTAGCCCGGTCGAGCCCGGGATGCCGCGGGGGCCCCTGTTCCCCTTCAGCGTCGTACGGGCGGCAGTGCTCAGGGTTTTGAGCCCGAGTGAGCCGTCCTTGATTTCGACGCCGGTCAGGGAGTGGTTCTTGACATCGGCTCCGGTGATCAGCAGCTTCGCGCCCGCGACAGCCGTACCGCCGAGGGCAAAGAACAGCGCGAGCGTGGCCGCAACATTGGCATAGGTCAAACGACGAACCAGGCGCATCTGAAACCTCCGTTTCGCACCAAACCACCGACAACCGCGAGGCGTATGCCTCGTACGAGTGATCGGAGATCATCGGCACAGCACCAACCCCCTGAAAGGGGTAGCCGGAATCCGGGATGCAGGAACTTGGTGCCGGTCGTGTCATCCCCGATATCGGGGCGCAACAGAGCCGCGCGAAGACGTTGCTCTTCCTTCAGGGATTTTGCTCTTCCCCAGAAAGGAAAGGCTAGGCGATGAGTCTGTGGGCTCGCGGTACGCTCTTCCACCGCGAGCCCACAGCCGAGATCGTCTAGCGCCGGGTTCGGTCGCGGCCACCACGGTCGTCGCGCGGCGGGCGCGGCTCACGCGGCGGGGCGTCCTTCGCCCGCTCGATCAGAACGTCGGGCATCACGAGCCCGCCGCCCTCGTGCTTCGCGACAAGCTTGAGGCCGATACGGCCCCGGTCCTTGTCGACCTCCTGCACGATCACATCGACGACGTCGCCACGAGCCATGACGTCCTCGATGTGCGCGACGCGGCCAGGCCCGACGTTCGAGACGTGGAGCAGGCCGTCCGTGCCCTTCTTCAGCTCGACGAAGGCACCGAACTCGGTCGTCTTGACGACCTTGCCCGTGTAGGTGTCACCCACCTCGGGTGACTTCGTGAGCGCGGTGATCGCAGCGACAGCAGCGTCACCCTTCGTGCCCTCGGTCGCGTAGACGAGGATCGTGCCGTCTTCACCGATGTCGATCTGCACGTCGTAGTCCGACTCGAGGCCACGGATCGTCTCGCCGCCTTTGCCGATCACCATGCCGATGAACTCCGGGTTGATCTGCACGGACGAGATGCGCGGCGCGTGATCGGCGAGTTCGGCACGCGGCTCGGAGATCGCCTCTGCCATCTTGGCGAGGATCTCCGTGCGTGCCCGCTTCGCCTGCTGGAGCGCGTCGCGCATGATGTCCTGCGTGACGCCCGTGATCTTGATGTCCATCTGCAGAGCAGTGATGCCCGTCTCTGTCCCGGCGACCTTGAAGTCCATGTCACCGAGGTGATCCTCGGCGCCCTGGATGTCGGTAAGGATGACGTAGTCGTCGCCCTCCTTGACGAGGCCCATGGCGATACCGGAGACCGGAGCCTTGATCGGCACACCGGCATCCATCATCGACATCGTCGAGCCGCAGACCGATCCCATCGACGACGACCCGTTCGACTCGAGCGTCTCCGAGACGAGACGAATCGTGTACGGGAACTCCTCGGGACCCGGGACAACCGCCTCGAGTGCCCTCTGCGCGAGCGCACCGTGACCGATGTCGCGGCGCTTCGGCCCCCGCATGAACCCTGTCTCTCCGACCGAGTAGGGCGGGAAGTTGTAGTGGTGGATGTAGTGGCGATCCTGCTCGAGGGAGAGGTCGTCGATCCGCTGACCTTCCTTCGCCGTGCCGAGGGTGCAGAGCGTGAGGATCTGCGTCTCGCCGCGGGTGAAAAGGCCCGAGCCGTGCGTGCGCGGGGCGAAACCGACCTCGACGTTGATCGGGCGGATCTCCTCCGTGCCACGGCCGTCAAGGCGTCGCTTGTCAACCGCGATGTTCTTGCGGACGATGTCCTTGTAGACCGCGTCGGCCGCCTTCTTGACCCACGTCTTGGTCGTCTGATCCTTGCCTTCCGCGTCTCCATCGGAGCTCGGGAACGGCAGGTTGACACCCGCGACGATGCTGTCGATGAGCATCCCGCGCTTGCGCGACTTGAGGTACTTCGTGTCCGACTCGGCCTCGGTCAGTGACCGCAGCTGGGCCTCGAACTGCTCACGCACCGGGCCCTCGACAGCAACGAGTCGCTGCTTGTCGAGCACCAGTGTGAGGCCGCCCTTGACCTGCATCTCGCGCACCATGTCGTTCTCGGTGGAGTCGAGGGTGACGTCGGGGCAGACCTCGTCGACGATCTCACCGACGATCGCCTCGGCTGCCTTGAGGCCCTGCTCCTGGATGCGCTTCCAGATCGCGTCGCCGTGCGTCGCCTCGAGCTCGGCGGTGAGGGCCGGATCGACCCACTTCGGCTTGCCGACCTGCTCGCGCAGATCGTCGATCACGTCGCAGATGCGCTTGATCTCGGTGTGAGCGAGCTCGAACGCGAGCAACATCGTGTCCTCGGGAACCTGATCCGCGCCGGCTTCGATCATCGTCAGGGCGTCACGCGTGCCGACGACGATCAGGTCGAGATCGGAATCCTCGTCCGCCTCCTGCAGCGTCGGGTTGACGACGAGCTCGCCGTCGATGCGCGCCACGCGAACCGCCCCGACCGGGCCGAGGAACGGCAGCGGTGAGATGGCAAGAGCGGCAGACGCGCCGTTGATGCAGAGCACGTCGTGCCCGTGAACCATGTCCGCAGAGAGGACGGTGCAGATGACCTGCACCTCGTTGCGGAAGCCCTTCGGCCAGAGCGGCCGGATCGGGCGGTCGATCATCCGCGCGGTGAGGGTCGCCCGCTCGGACGCCTTCCCCTCGCGCTTGAAGAAGCCGCCAGGGATCTTTCCCGCGGCGTACATCCGCTCCTCGACGTCTATCGTGAGCGGGAAGAAGTCCGCGTCAGGGCGGGCCTCCTGCCGGCCGACGGCCGTCGCGAGGATCATCGTGTCGCCGGAGCGGACGACGACTGCGCCGTCGGCCTGCTTCGCGAGCTTGCCGGTCTCGAAGGTGATCTCCTGACCACCGATCTCGATCGACACCGTGGCTTGACGCCCGGTTGCGATGCTCATATGTGTGTTCCTTCCTTCTTTCTCTTTTCGGAAGGTGGAAGTTTGAGCCAACCGCGCAACCGTGCACGGCTCGATCAAACACCCACCTCCCGCCGGTGGGACGTGTGCCGAGATCCTTCGACCTAGCGGCGCAGGCCCAGTTCCTTGATGAGGGCGCGATAGCCCTCGAGGTCGTTCTTCTGCATGTACGTGAGGAACCGGCGACGGCGCCCGACGAGCTTCAACAGACCGCGACGCGAGTGGTGATCCTTCGAGTGTGTCCGAAGGTGCTCGGTGAGGTCGTTGATGCGCTTTGTCAGCATCGCGACCTGGACCTCGGGCGAGCCCGTGTCGGTCGACGTGCGGCCGTGCTTCTCGATCAGTTCCTGCTTGACTTCCTTGGTGAGGGGCATGCGTCCTCCTTGTGTTGAGATTCCACACTCCAAGCGCGGCGTGAAGGAAGACACGGCCAGCCGAGAGAGGGTCCGACGAGATCGTAGCATCCATGCGCGATTCAACGGCTCTGGGCGGGTTGTTCGCGCGCCACCGATGATCGTCTAGGCTCGGACGATGCGCGTCGTCGTGATGGAGGACTACCAGCGGGCGGTCGAGCGGTTGCGCTGCTTCGCCACCGCCGCGCGGCACGAGATCGTCGTCCACGCCGTGCGGCCCACCACAGTCGCCGAGCGAGCCGCACAGATCGGCGATGCGGAGGCGCTCGTGCTCATTCGCGAGCGAACACCCGTGGATGCGGCCCTTCTCGATCTGCTTCCACGGCTGCGACTCATCTGCCAGACGGGCCGCGGCATGCCTCACCTCGACCTGGCGGCGTGCACCGAGCGTGGAATCGTCGTCTGTAACGGCCGCGGGTCACCGTACGCCCCCGCCGAGTTGACGCTGGCGCTGATTCTCGCCTCGTCGCGCGGGATCGTCGAGGACGCGGTCGCCCTGAGGGCGGGCACCTGGCAGACGACTGTCGGCTTCGAGCTCAACGGGAGGACGCTCGGCGTCGTCGGGTACGGAGCGATTGGGGCGCTCGTGGCGCGCTACGGACACGCGCTCGGGATGCACGTGCTCGCCTGGGGTCGTGAGGGGTCGCTCTCGCGGGCGGAGTCGGACGGCCACGAGCCGGAGCCGGATCTCGAGGCGCTCTTCGCACGCTCGGACGTCGTCAGCCTGCAGCTCAAGCTCGCTCCGGAGACGCGCGGGATCGTGGCGCCGCGGCATCTCGCGGCGATGAAGCCCGATGCGTTGCTCGTCAACACCGCGCGCGCCGGCCTGATCCAGGCGGGCGCACTCGATGCGGCTCTCGCGTTGGGACGCCCGGGTCGGGCTGCACTCGACGTCTTCGCCGACGAGCCGGCCATCGGCGATCCGATTCTCCGCCGCCCGTCCGTCCTCGCAACCCCGCACATCGGGTACGTCACGTGGGAGACGTACGAGAGCTACTTCGCGGAAGCGTTCTCTCAGCTCGACGCGTTCGCCGTGGGCACGCCGGTCGGGGTCGCCAACCCCGAGGCGATCACGCCTCGGTAGCAGCACGTCAGGCGCTCGTCACGGCCGGGTCGCCGCGCGCGTTGCCTCGACATCGCGGCCGATCTGGGCGACGAGGTCTTCCTCCGAGTCGAAGACCATCTCGTTTCTGAGGCGCTCCCATACCTCGACGACGAGTCGCTTCCCGTAGAGGTCTCCCTCGAAGTCGAGCAGGTATGGCTCGATTCGCCGCTCGGTTCCGCCGTAATGCGGGTTCGTGCCGATCGAGAGTGCTGCACGGTGGTCGAGAGCCGCGCCCGCGTAAATGCCGTAGCGCGGGCACACGGAGTGCGGATCGAGAGCGAGGTTCGCCGTCGGGTACCCGAGAGTGCCGCCACGCTGATCGCCGGCTACGACGATCCCGTCGAGCTCATAGGGCCGGCCGAGCATGGCCGCCGCCCCGCAAACGTCACCCTCCTGGAGTGCCTGCCGGATCGCGGACGACGAGACGCCCGGGACCATCTCGACCTCGAGGATCTCGAAGCCGAGCCTCTCCAGCATCGTGAGGGCGCCGCGGCGACGCGCCCCGAACCGGAAGTTCTCACCCGCCGCAACGGCCTCCACACCGATCCCGCGCAGGTACCGCTCCGCAAATACCTCCGGCTCGAGCGACATCAGCTCCGGGGTGAAGGACGCAATCAGCGTCGCCTCCACCCCGGCCTCTCCGAGCAGCTCGAGCCGTCGCTCGAGCGTCGAGATCAGCTCGACGTGGTTCCCGAGGGCGATTCGTGGATGCGGATCGAACGTGATCACCGTGGGCGCGAGACCCGTGTCGATCGCCGCCTGGACGGTGCTCCGATGCCCTCGGTGGACGCCGTCGAAGGTACCGATCGCAACCGCACGCGGTTGCCGGTCGAGCTGCCCGGGGGCGGACACGATGCGCATCAGAGGGCTTCGGCCTCTGCCGCGGGCTCGCCTTTCGCAACGGACTGCGCCGCCACCGGCTCCGTCCCGAGCTCCGCAGCTTGGAGTGCCGCCTGTGCCGCCGCCCGACTGCGATCGCCGTCTGCCCGGCTTCTGCGGTCGGCATCGGCTTCCGCGAGCGTCAGCCCGACGCGTCCGAGTGCCTCCTCGAGCGGCACCACCCGCTCGGCGTCCGCCTCGGCGATCGTGAACGGTCCGACCTCCGTTCGCCGCAGCGCCTTGCAATGCCCGCCGAGCACGTCCGCGATGGAACGGACATATGTCCCCGAGCTAACGGCGACATCGAGCGTCGCGATGCCGTCTGAATACGCGATGACGTCGAGCGCATCGACGCGCGAGCGACGCATGGGCATCTCGACCGCGATGCCCTTGCGATGCAGACGGTAGGCGCGCTCACCATCGATCTTCACAGCGGAGGCCGCTGGGATCGGTAGCTCGACGTCACCACGGAGGGCCGCGAGCGACGCCTCTAGCTCCGCAAGGCTTGGCGGCTCGTGCGACCCGAGCGGCGATCCTTCGGGATCGCCCGTTGTTGTCCGGTACGACAGGTCGACATCCGTGAGGTAGCGCTTGGGGAGCCCGACGAAACATGAAGCCAGCCTAGTTGCCCTACCGGACAACAACAGCAGGAGGCCTGTGGCAAACGGATCCAGTGTCCCGGCGTGACCCGTCTTCGCCCGTGTCCGGGCCCGCACGCCCGCGAGGACGGCGAACGACGAAGGACCACCGGGCTTGTCGACGAGAATCACGCCGGTCGGATCGAGTCCCTTGGGAATCGCCATGACGTCAGTTCGACCTTACGCAGCCGGGGCGGGGAGCGCAGTGAACTCGGCCACGATGAACGCGATCACGTCGTTGAGCGGAAGATCGCTCGAGAACCCCGCTGCCTGGCGATGCCCACCCCCGTTCGACTTCCGGGCGATCGCGGACACGTCCACCCTCTCGGTCGACGAGCGGAGCGAGACCTTCCGGGCCGGGCCGTCATCTCGAGGCGGCTCCCGAATGAGCGCTGCGAGCTCGACGCCCTCGACGGCACGCAGAATATCGATGATCCCTTCGGAGTACGGCTCCAGCGCGTGGACGTCGGAGAAATCTTCTCGAACGAGATAGGAGATGACGACGCGACCGTCGGCGTGGAGCGATGCGCGCTCGAGGGCGCGAGCGAGCAGCTTCAGCTTCGGAAACGGCATGGACTCGTAGACGGCCTGAAAGACGCTCTTCGGGTTTGCGCGCGCCTCGACGAGCTCGGCTGCGAGGTGGAGAGCCTTCGGTGTCGTGTTCGAGTACTGGAATCGCCCCGTATCGGTGACGAGCCCGGTGTAGAGAGCCTCGGCGATCGCCGGCGTCAGAGACAGCCCGAGCTCGGCGAAGACGTCCGCAAGCACCTCGGCTGTCGACGAAGCGCCGTCGGCAACGAGATTGACCCCACCGAACCGGGTGTTGTCGTGGTGATGGTCGATGTTGACGATCAGAGGCGCGTCGAGCAGTCGCGCGTCCGTCAGGCGTGTCTCCTGCGCGCAGTCGACGGCCACGAGCACCCGGTCGGCCTGATCCTCTGGAATGACTCGGAGAAGCCCAGCACCGACGACGTCGAGGAACCTGTACTCCCCGGGCAGCGGCGACTCACCGACAAGAACCATCACGCTGTCCTTCCCGAGCTCGACGAGCGCGAGGTGCGTGGCGAGCAATGAACCGAGTGCATCCCCATCGGGATTCTCGTGCGAGGTAACGACGAAGCGATCGTTCGCACGAAGCGCATCCGCGACCGCTGCGGTCTCACTTTTCGTCGTCACCGGCAGTCACCTCTTCGGGACCTGGATCGAGCTCGTCGATGAGCTTCGACATCCGAACACCGTCCTCGACCGACGGATCGTACTGGAAGATGAGCTGGGGAGTCCTCCGCAAACGAAGGTCATGATTGACCTTCGACTGGAGGATGCCTGCCGCTCCCTCGAGCGCCGTGAGCGTCGCCTGCCGCCTCTTCTCGCCACCGTAGACGCTCAACCAAACGGTTGCCTGCGCCAGGTCGGATGTCGTGACGACGCCCGTCACCGTGACGAACCCGATCCGTGGATCCTTCAGCGTGGGGATCGTCTCGGAGACGACCGCCTTGATCGCCTCGTCGACACGGCGCATCCGGGGCGATCGTGAGGGATTCCTAGTCATCGAGCGACACCAGCTCGCGCTCGTGAGAGATCAGCTCGAAGCCCTGGGTCAAGAGCCACCGCTCCGCCGTGTCGAGCAGGCGCTCGGCTTCCCCCGCCTCGCGGGCCACACACGCGAGGGTGAGGCGCGATCGCTGCCAGACGTCGTGGTGATCGACCTCCGCGATGGAGCAGGCGACCCTGTTGGTCAACTGCGCCTTGACGGATCGGAGGATCATGCGCTTCTCCTTGAGCGAGTGGCTCTCCGGGATGAGCAGCTCGAACGTGTAGATGCCAATGAAGCCCGTCGCCATGGCCCTATTCAACCGGTCGTAGCGGTTGCTCGTTGCTCCACGATCGAACCCGGGTCGTCCACGTGCTCCCGAGCACCCCGAAGCTCACTGATCTCGCTGGGCGACAGCCGGCCGAAACGGCCGGTCCCGTCACTCGTCTTCGGCGTCGTCAGCCGAATCGGCGACGGAGGCCCGCGCGCCCACGGTCTCGGCCAGATCGGTGCGCTCAACCTGTTTCGTCTCGTAGGCCTCGAGGATGTCGCCCTCCTTGAGGTCGTTGTATCCCTCGAGTAGGATCCCGCACTCGAAGCCCTCGGTGACCTCGCGCGCGTCATCCTTGAAGCGCTTCAGCTGCGAGATCGACGTGTCGTAGATCTCCGTGCCGTCTCGCACCACACGCACCTGTGCGTTGCGCCGGATCGAGCCGGTCGTGACCATGCAGCCTGCGATCGTACCCAGGCGCGAGACCCTGAACAGCGCGCGCACCTCGGCCTCGCCCAACGTCTCCTCGGTCTGCACCGGGGTGAGCATGCCGACGAGTGCCTGCTGGATCTCGTCGGTGAGCTGATAGATGACGCGGTAGGTTCGGACGTCGACGCCCTCGCGATCGGCGAGTGCGCGCGCCTCGGCGCTCGGTCGGACGGTGAAGCCGATCGCGAGCGCGTTCGATGCTGACGCAAGGTTGATGTCGTTCTCGGTGATGCCTCCGACGCCCGTGTGGATCACGTTGACTCGCACCTCGGAGTGCTGGATCTTTCCGAGCTCGCCGAGCAATGCCTCGACGGATCCCTGAACGTCGCCCTTGAGGACGATGTTGAGGTCCTGAACGACGCCCTCCTGCAACTGGGAGAACAGGCTCTCCAGCGAAACGCCGCGCTTCGAGCGCTGCGCGAGCTGCTCACGCCGGAGGCGTCCAGACCTCTTCTGGGCGATGTCCTTCGCGAGCCGCTCGTGCTCGACGACGCGGGCGAGCTCGCCTGCAGGCGGCGGACGATCGAAGCCGAGGATCTCGACCGGCTCGCCTGGGCGCGCCTCCCTCACCTTCTCGCCCTTGTAGTCGTAGAGCGCCCTCACCTTGCCGGACGCATCACCCGCGACGATTGCGTCGCCCACGCGCAACGTCCCGCGATGCACGAGCATGGTTGCGACCGGGCCGCGTCCGACATCGAGGCGTGATTCGATAATGGGGCCCGATGCTTCAACGGACGGATTGGCACGGAGATCGAGCTCGGCGTCGGCGACGAGCAAGAGCTTCTCGAGCAGCTCGTCGAGGTTGAGTCGCTGCTTTGCGGAGACCTCGGCAAACTGCGTCGTGCCGCCCCACTCCTCGGGCTGCAGGCCTTCGGTTGCGAGCTCGGAGCGGACGCGGTCGAGATTGGCGTTCGGGACGTCGATCTTGTTGACCGCGACGACGATCGGCACGCCGGCGGCGCGTGCATGCGAGATCGACTCGCGTGTCTGCGGCATGACTCCGTCATCCGCCGCAACGACCAGGATCGCAATGTCGGTCACCTTCGCACCGCGGGCGCGCATGGCCGTGAAAGCCTCATGGCCCGGGGTATCGAGAAACGTGATCCGGCGTCCGTCGAGGACGGCCTGATAGGCACCGATGTGCTGCGTGATCCCGCCCGCCTCGGTGTCGACCACCGACGTCTCGCGGATCGCGTCGAGCAGCGTGGTCTTGCCGTGATCGACGTGACCCATGATCGTGACCACCGGCGGGCGCGCTGCGAGATCATCATCCGAGTCCTCGAAGATCTCGGGCCCCGAGTCGTCGTCCGCAGCGTGCTTGATCACGACCTCGCGTTCGACCTCGGTGGCAATGAGAAGCACGGACTCGTCGGTCAGAGACTGCGTGATGGTGACCATCTCGCCGAGACCCATCATGATCTTGATGATCTGAACGACGGTGATTCCAAGCGCAGCCGACAGATCCTTGACGCTGACCCCCGAGGGAACCGTGACCGGTCCCGACGGAGTCGCAACCGGCTGCTGCCTCGACTGCGTCTCCGGTGAGGCGCCGCGATCGCGCGCCTGACGACCGTCGCGTCCGCGGGTGTTTCCACCGTCGATGACGACGCGGCGCTTCCGGCCGGAAGGGCCTCCACGAGGGCGGATCGGGCGACTTGGCTTGTTGGGTTCGTCTGCCATCAGCTGTCAGTGTAGTGGCGCGCGAGTTCCGGCTCGACGAGCACCGTGCGACGAAGCACCCTGCTGAAGCCGCGCGATGCGACTGCTCGCTCGAAACACACGAGCCTCCGGCACGTATAGACACCCCTGCCGGGGATCGTACGACCGACCGTCAGCCGCCCGTCGACGGAGCCGAAACGCAGGAGCTCCGACTGTGGCGACTTGCGCCCACAGCCCACGCACGTCCTCTCCGGCGGGGCCTTCATGCGTCAGGAGACTCGTCCTCCTCGGCGATCGCGTCGAGCACGGCCTCCGGCTCGGCGACGTCGACGACACCATCTGCGATGACCTCGTCGATCTCGTTCGCGTCGTCGTCCTCGGGGAGCTCGGCCGGCGGAGCAGTGCCATGGAGCTCCTGATGGGCCGGGACACCGCAGTAGTGCGAGCCCGGGAGCGCGGCGTTCGGGCAGCGCTTGCCGTTCGAAAGCATCGCTGCGCAACGTCCAGAGAACTCCTGCGTGTCATCCTCGCCGGCGTAGGCGGCTTCCGCCTCGGCCTTTGCGAACTCGGTGTCCGACTGGATGTCGACCTTCCATCCGGTGAGCCGCGCGGCAAGCCGGGCGTTGAGACCCTCCTTGCCGATCGCGAGCGCGAGCTGGTCATCGGGGACGACAACCGTCGCCTCGCGGGTGTCATCGTCGATGTAGACCTCGCGCACGCGGGCCGGCGAGAGAGCCTTTGCGACGAACCGAGCGGGCTCGGAGTTCCAAGGGATGATGTCGATTTTCTCGCCGCGCAACTCCGAGACGACCATGCGGACGCGCGAACCGCGCGGCCCGACACAGGCACCGACTGGATCGACGCCCTGCGTGTGCGACTCAACGGCGATCTTCGAGCGGTAACCCGGCTCTCGAGCGACACCACGGATCTCCACGAGGCCGTCTGCGATCTCGGGAACCTCGAGCTCGAAAAGAGTCTTGATCAACTCGGGGTCGCGGCGCGACAGGATCACCTGCGGCCCCTTCGTGCCAGATCGAACCTCGGTGATCACGGCCTTGATCCGCGAGCCTTGCTCGTAGCGCTCGCCGTCGACCTGCTCCGACCGCGGCAGGAGCGCCTCGACGCGACCGAGATCGACGAGCACGTTGTTGCGATCACCGGCCTGCTGCACGATCCCCGTGACAACCTCGCCCTGACGATCGATGTACTCGTCGTACATCATCATGCGCTCTGCCTCGCGGATGCGCTGCTGGATGACCTGCTTGGCCGTCATGGCGGCGATCCGTCCGAAGCCCTCGGGCGTTGCGTCAGCGCGCACCATCAACTCCTCCGGCACCTGCGCCCAGTCGAGCTCGAGGTCGGCGTCGCTGATCAGCGTGTGCTGTCGCTCGCCCGTCTCCTCCTCGATCCGCTCGAGCTCGTCGATCGCCGCCTCACGTGCTTCCTCGACGAGTCGCTCCTCGAGGTCTGCTGGAATCTCAATCGAATAGACCCTGAAGTCGCCCTCCTCGTCGAGGATCACCTCGGCGTGACGGGAAGCGCCGGGCGTCTTCTTGTATGCAGCAAGCAGCGCGTCCTCGAGCGCCGCCACGAGCGTGCCGGCCTCGATGCCCTTCTCGCGCTCGATCGTGCGGATGCCTTCCATGATTTCAGCGGTCATGACGTCACCTATCCCTCATCGATCAGGTTGCCCCGGACGATTGCGTCGTACGGGATGTCGAGCTCCGCTTCGCCGTCGGCGATCCGGAGGCTCCGTTCCGACGCGGCCACAACCGGGCCGCGAAATTTCTTCTTGCCGGAGATCTCACCGGCCGTGCGAATCTGAACGTCCTGGCCGATCGCGGCCCGGAAATGCTCCGGTCGGCGAAGGGGCCGATCGAGACCCGGCGAGGACACGTCGATCGTGTACGTGCCTCGATAGTCCGAGAGGATCTCCGTGACTCGTGTGCAAAGTGCGTGGTCGACACCGGCAGCGTGATCGACATAGACGCAGAACCTGCTCGGCGAGAGGAGTTCGACCGCGAGCACCTCGACCCCAGGGACGGCGCGCTCGACCGCCGGAACGATGTCCCGGGAGAGCTTCCGTTCTGTTGCGAGCATGTCGGCCAACCTGTTTCCCCGTGCCTCGAGACGACGTTTCCTCAACAAAAATGGGCGCTCTTGCGCCCATTTCGTCAAGCCTGAAATGCGGTCTCCGAAGGATAGCACCGTCTCGACTACACCGGGCCGTGCGCACAGCCCGATCGATCAGCAGCCCTGGCCCGATGGTCGCGACGCGTGCACGCCGTCAGTTTCACCGATCTCACTCCCGAACGAGCGGAATCCCTCAACTCAGGGAACTGCGCTGCCGATACGTCGAGCATGGAAGCAGCCAGGAACCCGTGGCCGGCCCTCGGGACTCTCCTTGTGCGCGACGGCGCGATTACACCGGAGCAGCTCGAGGTCGCGCTGCTCGAGAAGCGGATGAAACCGGAGCTTCGTCTTGGCGAGATCCTCGTCACCAACGGTTTCGCGACCCGGTTGCAGGTCACCCGCGTTCTCGCCGAACAGCATGACCTCGACTTCGTGGAGCTCGACTCCGCGTCCATCGAGATCGACGCGGCGATGCTCCTCCCGGAGATCCTGGCCCGCCGCTACGGGGCGATCCCGATCAAGATCATGGACGACGGCTACGTTCTCGTCGCTGTCTCCGACCCGACGAATGTGATGTTCTCGGACGACCTTCGGCTCGCACTCGGAATGCCCGTGCGCGTGTGCGTGGCAGCTCCCGACGCGATCGAGCTCGCGATCACGAAACTGAACGACGAAGCCACGATCGACATCGAGGACGTCGTCACGAGCGCCGCCGAGACGGAGGACGACGCGACCGTCCTCGACTTGAACCACGATACGCCTGCGGTCGTCTTCATCAACCGAGCTATCTCAAAGGCTCTCGACCTCGGCGCCGCCGCCATTCACTTCACGCCGCAGCAACGACGCCTCTTCGTTCGCGTTCGCGTCGACGGGGTCATGCGGGAACTGACGTCCATCGCCGGCACGCAGGGCGCCGCCGTGGCCAGCCGCCTCAAAATCATGGGGGGCCTCGATATCGCCGAGAGGCGTGCCCCCCAGGACGGGCGCGTCTCGATCAAGCGAGCCGGAGAAGCGATCGACGTGCGCATCGCAATCCTCCCGACGACACACGGGGAAAAGGTCACGCTGCGAATCCTCTCGCAGGGAGAGGCTCCCGAGTCTCTCGATGCGCTCGGCATGTGGCCACGCAGCCGCGCCGCCCTGGAACATGCTATCTCGCAACCGTTCGGAGCGATCGTCGTCGTCGGCCCGCCCCGGGCGGGCCAGACGCCGCCGCGCTATTCCTGTGTTGAAGTGCTCAACACACCCCCCCGGCAGTTGACGACGATAGAGGACCCCGTCGCGTACCCCG
>JAJAZN010000237.1 GCA_026785685.1 Thermoleophilia bacterium | reverse complement strand
GTGCCGGCCTCGACGTCTACGAGCACGAGCCTCTCGTTCACGAGGGCCTCCTCGGCCTCGAGAACGTGGTCCTCGCCCCGCATCTCGGGAGTGCAACGCGTGACACCCGGATCGCGATGGGGATGCTGTGCGTGGACGCGCTCAGGGCCGTTCTGCTCGAGGGCCGCGCGCCGGCCAATCGCGTCATCTAGCCTGCACGCGTGCCCAGCTACGGCTGCCAGGCGATGTGGGGCGATCTCGAGCGCGTGCTCGTGCGCCCACCTCTGCCCGCCGACGCGGATCACATCGCGCGCTACGGCTGGCGCGGAGTGCCCGATGCTGCAGCCGCGGCCGCGGAGCACGAGGAGTTCCGTGCCCTGCTCGAGGCGGCCGGGGCCGAGGTGATCGTCTCGGAGCACGACCCCGGCAATCCCGACGCGATCTACGTGTACGACCCCGTTCTCGTCGGTGACGGTGGCGCAGCGCTGCTTCGGCCGGGCAAGGAAGGACGCCTGGGCGAGCCGGCCGGCATCGGCCAGAGCCTCGAAACCGCTGGAATCCCCATCGCCTCGACGATGGCCGCTTCAGCGACGGTCGAAGGAGGAGACACGGTCTGGCTCGATCACGACACGCTCCTCGTCGGCCACGGCTATCGCACCGGCACTGCCGGAATCGCGGCGCTCTGTGAGGCGTTCCCCGATGTCGAGGTAATCGCCTTCGATCTGCCGCACTGGGTGGGGGCGTCCGAGGTCATGCACTTGATGTCGCTGATCTCCCCGCTCGACCGCGATCTTGCGCTCGTGTATCCGCGCATCGCGCCGGTTCGTCTGATGGAGTTGCTCGCCGACCGCGGTATCGAGGTCGTCGAGGTGCCTGACGAGGAGTTCGAGTCGATGGGCTCGAACGTGCTCGCGCTCGGGCCGCGGCGTGCGCTCGCCCTGGAAGGGAACGACGTCACCCGTCGCCGCATGGAGCAGGCCGGGGTCGACGTCGTCACCTACCGCGGCGACCACATCTCGCGCCTTGGCGACGGCGGGCCTACGTGCCTCACTCGCCCGCTGCTTCGCCGCCAGTAACGGCCGCCCCTACGGATCGAAGCTCAGCTGCCGGAACTCGGACAGCCCCGAGACGCCGACGCCAACGAGTCGGAGGGCTCCTGGCCGATCGCGAAGACCCCGGTCGAGGAGTGAGCAGGCGAGCTCCGCGATCCTGTCGGCCTCGTCGATCGGCGCTGCAAGGGTCGTCGAGCGACTCCTGATCGAGAAGTCGGAGTACCGCAGCTTCGTCGTTACGGTTCGAGCGGAGAGGCGGCGCTGCACAAGGGCGTTAGCCACAGAGGCGGCCATCAGTCGAATCTCGGCGTAGAGGAGTGCTCGGTCGGAGATGTCCCGCTCGAACGTCTCCTCTGTCGAGATCGAGATCCGTTCTGTCGCCTCGTCCAGGTCGCGCAGGTCGATCCCGAGCGCGCGATCTCGGAGCAGAGGGCCGATCGTGCCGGGCAGGACGACGCGTAGCTCTCCGTCCCCGAGGCCCGCGAGGTCGCCGACGGTCTTCACGCCGGCGGCGGCGAGCCGCTGCTCTGCCTTCGGCCCGACACCCGGGAGCGCGCGCACGGGAAACGGTGCGAGGAACCGCGCTTCTTTGCCCGGAGGCACGACGGTGATCCCTCCCGGCTTGCGTCGATCGGACGCGACCTTACAGACGACCTTCGACGTCGAAACGCCGAGCGAGCACGAGAGTGAGGTCGCTGCACGTACTGATGTCTGCACTGCCTCGGCGACTGCCCTCGCGCCGCGGAACGCGGGTACAACCGAGCCGAGATCGAGGTAGCCCTCGTCGATCCCGACCTGCTCGACGCGCGGCACGACCTCACGAATCGTGTCCCAGACCGCGCGCGAGTACTGCGTGTAGAGCGCATGACGTGGGCGAACGAAGACGACATCGGGGCAGCGGCGCAGGGCTTCGGCCGAGCTCATCGCCGACCGGATCCCGAACTCCCGGGCCACGTAGTTTGCCGTTGCCACGACGCCTCGCCCCTGCGGATTCCCGCCGACAACGACAGGCCGCGACCGAAGCGTTGGATCCTCGAGCTCCTCGACGGCGGCGAAGAAGGCATCGAGATCGAGATGGGCGAGAATCGGCACACCCCGAAAGCTACGGTTCGGCCGTGATCACCGCGCCACCACCGCCTCCTGCGATCGAACAGCCCGCCTCCAACCAGGTTTCGTTCGGGGTCGTCTCCGGCACGGCAGCGGCCGGGACGAAGCGCGTGATCGTGCGCGCCGGGTCACGCGTCGTCGCCGACAGGCCGCTCTGGCAGCGCCACTTCCAACTTCGCGTCGCTCTCCCCACGGGTGAGTCGACGGTGCAGGTCGTCACCGTGTCGGCCGCCGGCCGCCGCAGCACCGCGTCCATCCCGCACGTCATCGGGGCATCGACTGCGCTGCCGCGCCCGCATGCCCCGCGTAACGACCCCTTGCTCGCACGCGAGGTCTATAAGCTCGTCCGGTCGTTCGGCGGGACGAGCGCCGTCTACGTCGAGAATCTCGCGACGGGAGCGGGCGCCTCGTGGAATGCGAGGGCGACGTTCCCTGCAGCGTCGTCGCTCAAGCTCGGGATCGCCGTCACCGCACTCGCGCGCAGCCAATGGACACCGCCTGCAGGCTCGACGCTCGACCGGCTTCTACGTCAGATGCTGACGTACTCCGACAACGCGGCGGCGAATGCGACCGAACGCTACTTCGGCGGCTCGACGTCGGGCGGGTCTGCGCTCGTCAACTCCATGATGCGATCGATCGGGCTCGTCGATACGGAGATGTACGGCGGCTACGCGCTTGATTCGTTTCGCGCCTCCTCGCGGGCTCTCTCAGGCCCGGTCCCGCTTCGGGTCGACAGTCAGCCGTCGTGGGGCTACGGAAAGAAGACGAGCGCCTACGATCTGGCCGCGCTTCTGCGTGCGGTCTGGCTTGCCGGCAGTGGAAAGGGACCGCTGCGGACAGCCCAGCCGGGATTCACTGCCACCGACGCCCGGTACCTCCTCTATCTCCTCGTTCACGTGCGGGACCCGGGCAAGCTCGATCGAGAGGTCGGGCTGGTACCCGGGGTACGCGTGTTGCACAAGGCGGGTTGGATCAACGATGCACGCCACGACAACGGCATCGTGTTCTGGCGGGGAGGCGCGTACATCGTCACCGTAATGACGTACCGCGGGGCGGGGGTCGGAACCTCGTCCGATGTTCTCGCTGGACGCGTCGCGTCGGCGGCGCTGCGCCGCTTCAGGGGCTGAGACCAGGGAGGAAAAGGGCGCCCGCGAACGGGCGCCCCATGCTTGCAGTCATGCCCTCGGAGTGCGCGACTGCAAGACGGTGTCCGGTCCCGGGAGGCGATATTCGGGAATCCGGGCTCCATCAACTGAGACTCCGGGAACCTGCACACGGTTTGTACGCGTTCCGTAAGGGTTCGCGGCTTCTTGGTCGAGAGGGAATAGCGGTACACTTTTTGTAGTTAGTACTGGTATGACCGAAAATCCAGAGAATGCCAAGGAGCGTGAACCGATCGTGAGCAAGTTGCTGCTCGTAGCTCTTGACGACATCGTCGTCTTCCCGAACATGAATGTGACCCTGACGATCGACGTGGGGGATGAGGAGCGTGTGCTGCTCGTGCCGAAGCACGACGGCGAATACGCGAAGGTCGGAACAGTGGCCGAGGTGACCGACCGCGTTCGCCTGCCCGGTGGCGATACCGCTGTGGCGCTCAACGGGCTCCATCGTGCGATCGCCGGGTCGGCCGAGTCGGATGCCCAGGGGCGCCTCTTTGTCGAGGCGGACGAGCGCGAGAACGAGGAGACGCCGACCGGTGACGCGTTTCGCACGCTCGAGACCGAGTACCGCGCCGTGGTCGAGGAGATCCTCGAGCTCCGCGGTGATGATGGACGTATCGCGTCGTTCGTGCGCTCGATCTCGGATCCCGGTGCGCTCGCCGACACGTCCGGGTACTCGCCCGATCTCACGTTCGAGCAGAAGGTCGAGATCCTCGAGGCCGTCGACGTCGCCCAGCGTCTCGAGCTTGCCCTCGCGTTTCAGCGCGAGCGTCTTGCGCTGATGCAGATCCGGCGTCGCATCCGCGAGGACGTGAACACCGGGATGGAGAAGCAGCAGCGCGAGTTCATTCTCCGCAAGCAGCTCGATTCGATCCGCAAGGAGCTCGGCGAGGACGAGACGTCCGTCGTCGAGGAGTTCCGTTCGAAAATCGCCGAGTCGGCGATGCCGGACGACGTGCGCGAGCAGGCGGAGCGAGAGCTCGCGCGCTTCGAGCGCATGGGGGAGAGCTCGCCCGAGGCACAGACGATCCGAAGCTACGTCGACTGGCTGCTGGCCGTGCCGTGGGGTGTCCGCTCCGAGGAGCGGCTCGATCCACAGGCAAGCCGCGAGGTGCTCGATGCCGATCACGCCGGCCTCGAGGACGTCAAGGATCGCATCGTCGAGTACATCGCGGTGCGCAAGCTGCGGCAGGAGCGAGGGATCGAGGTCGACAAGCGCTCGGGCGCGATCCTCACACTGATCGGCCCTCCCGGGACCGGCAAGACGTCGATCGGTGAGTCGATCGCGCGCTCGCTGAACCGCGAGTTCGTCCGGATGTCGCTCGGCGGGATCCGCGACGAGGCCGAGATCCGCGGCCACCGGCGTACGTACATCGGTGCGCTCCCTGGCCGACTCGTTCGCGCCCTGCGGGATGCGAAGACGATGAACCCGGTTATCCTTCTCGACGAAGTCGACAAGGTCGGCGCCGACTGGCGTGGTGACCCATCGGCCGCTCTCCTCGAGGTGCTCGATCCGGCACAGAACTCGACGTTCCGTGACCACTACCTCGATGTCGAGGTCGATCTCTCCGATGTCATCTTCATCGCGACGGCGAACCAGGCGGACACGATCCCCGGGCCGCTGCTCGACCGCATGGAGGTGATTCGGTTCGACGGCTACACGACCGACGAGAAGGTCGCGATCGCGACGGACTACCTCTGGCCGCGCCAGCGGGAGCGCAACGGCCTCCGCGAGGAGGAGGTGACTCCGGCGGACGGTGTTCTCGAGTCGATCGTCTCCGAGTACACCCGCGAGGCGGGCGTGCGCCAGCTCGAGCGCGAGCTCGGCAAGGTGCTGCGCAAGACCGCAACGCGTATCGCTTCCGACCTGACCGAGGTTCCCGTCACGGTTGACATCGACGTCGTCCGGGACGCGCTCGGACGCCAGCGGTTCTTCCGCGAGGCGGCGGAGCGCACCGCGGTTCCCGGCGTCGCGACCGGTCTTGCCGTGACGGGGATGGGCGGTGACGTTCTCTTTGTCGAGGCAACGAGCATCCCGAGCGGAGAGAAGCTCGTCCTCACGGGCCAGCTCGGCGACGTGATGAAGGAGTCGGCGCAGATCGCGCTCTCGGCAGTTCGGGCGAGGGCGGTGGACTATGGACTCGACGATGAGATCTTCGAGAACCGCTCCTTCCACGTGCACGTTCCCGCGGGTGCAACCCCGAAGGACGGCCCGAGCGCGGGTATCACCATGGCAACGGCGTTCGCCTCACTGCTCACGGGCCGACCGGTCAAACACACGGTTGGAATGACCGGCGAGGTCACGCTTCAGGGCCGCGTGCTTCCGATCGGAGGGCTCAAGCAGATGGTGCTTGCCGCGCCCGCGGCGGGGCTCACCGACGTGATCATTCCCGAGCGCAACAGGGCCGATATCGACGATGTTCCGGAGCACGTTCGCGCAGAGATGACGTTCCATCCTGTGATGGCGCTGTCCGAGGTGCTCGAGCTCGCACTGGAGCCGGTCGCCCAGCCCCACGATGTCTCGGTGTAGCCACTGTGAGCCCGTCCCCGAGGAGGTCCGCCAGGCGGCGGGCATCCTCGAGGGGCGCTGGACCGTCTCGATCCTGTGGGCCTCCTACGAAGGGGCCTCGCGGTTCAACGAGTTCAAGCAAGCGGTGGGGGAGATCCCGCCACGTACGCTGGCGCTTCGCCTCGTCGAGCTCGAGGCGGCCGGAGTGCTCGAGCGTCGCGTGGTCGATGCCCGGCCGCCGCGCGTCGAGTACACGCTGACCTCGCAGGGCCGAAGGCTTCAGGCAGTCGTAGACGCGCTCGTCCGCTTCGCTAACGCGTAGCGGGGTGCAGGCGCCTGGTGGCCCGGCTTTAGCCGGTCGCCGGGGTTGCGGCCTTTGCTGGGCAAGCTGCAGAAAGGGGCGACGGGCATCCGGCACGCCACCCCTTGGTCTGCCGCGGAGCTCGTCGGCCTACGTCTCGCTATCGTCTTCGGCAAGAAGCCGATAGATGCCCTTGCGCGCGGTGCGGAGCACGTCCTGTGCGCCCTTCACCTGTGCGGT
>JAJAZN010000236.1 GCA_026785685.1 Thermoleophilia bacterium | reverse complement strand
GATGGGCAACGTCGGCAAGCTCGGTCGTGTCCTAGGCCCCCGCGGGCTGATGCCGAACCCCAAGACGGGCACCGTGACGTTCGATGTCGCCAAGGCTGTTTCCGATGCGAAGGCCGGCAAGCTCGAGTACCGCACCGACCGCGGCGCGAACGTCCACGTCGCGATCGGCAAGAAGAGCTTCGACGAGCGGCAGCTCGTCGAGAACTACGCCGCGCTCATCGAGGAGATCGTCCGCGCGAAGCCGTCGTCGGCGAAGGGCCGGTACATCAAGGGCATCACGCTGACATCCACGATGGGCCCCGGCCTGCACATCGATCCGTCCCGCACGCGCGGGATCGTCGAGGAGCTCGAGGAGGCAGACGCCCTGGTGGGGTGAGGCACGCGCCTTGCCCGATGATGTTTTTCTGACATGCCCGTCGCCGAAGACAGCCGGCAGCCACGCAAACCTCTATTGCGTGGCAGAAGCCCGGCCGAGGTGGCCTCGCACGAATGACTGCACCACCGTCACTCGCCCGAGCCCGCCTCCGTGCGGGCTCGATGTGCGAGAGGAGGTGAAAGATGCAGAAAGCAGAGAAAGAGAAGGTGATCGCGGAGCTGACCGACCGACTCAAGTCGGCGGATGCGCTGATCGTGGCCGACTATCGCGGTCTCACGAACAGCCAACTCGCAAGCCTTCGGGTCGAGCTGCTGAACCACGGTGCAAAGCTGAGCGTCGTCAAGAACACGCTCACGCGGCGCGCCGCCGAGGCAGCAGGAGCCGATGCGTTGCTGGCTCTCCTCGAGGGTCCGACGGCGATCGCATTCGTCGAGGCGGACGGGAACCCCGTCGCCGTGGCGAAGGCGCTCACCGACGCGGCAAGGGACACGAAGATCCTGACGTTGCGCGGTGGCGTGCTGTCGGGCAACCCGATCAGTGGTTCGGACATCGAGAGTCTCGCGAAGTTGCCGCCGCTCGACGTCCTCAAGGCACAGCTCGTCGGGGTGATCGTCGCTCCGTTGAGTCAGCTCGTTGCGGTGCTGAACGCGCCGTTGCAGAACCTGGTGGGCCTGATCGACGCTCGGATCACGCAGCTCGGTGGCGTCGACGCAGCCGCGGACGAGAGTCCGGCGGCGGAGGCACCGGCCGAGGAGGTCGTTGCCGAAGTGGCTGTGGCCGAGGAGGCCGTTGCTGGCGACGCTGCGGCCGCGGAGGTCGCCGCGAAGGAGCCGGCCGCCGAGACCGTCGCGGAAGCGAGCACTGATGACGTCGCAGAGGCAGCCGACGAACCGGCGGCCGAGGCCGAGACAGAAACCCCGGAGGCATAGGGGTGAGGCTTGCCTCGCCCGCTTCCATCACACACCACACACGTGAGAGGAAACAACAAGCAATGGCTACGGATACGGCAAAGGTTCTCGAGACGCTCGGCAAGATGACCGTGCTCGAGCTCGTCGCGCTGAAGAACGCGATCGAGGAGGAGTGGGGCGTCACCGCTCAAGCTCCGGTGGCAGTCGCAGCGGCTGCTCCCGCGGGTGGCGGCGATGGTGGTGCCGCAGAGGAGAAGGACTCCTTCGACGTGATTCTGACGGCGACGGGTGACAAGAAGATCCAGGTGATCAAGGTCGTGCGCGCGATCACCGGCCTCGGTCTCAAGGAGGCGAAAGACGTCGTCGACGGTGCCCCCGGCCCCGTCAAGGAGGGCGTTACGAAGGACGAGGCCGAGAAGCTCAAGGCCGAGCTCGAAGAGGCCGGCGCGAGCGTCGAGCTGAAGTAGTAGCGGGTCGAGCGAGTCGCTTCGGCTGTCTCTCTCCGCAGAGGACGGAGACAGCCGAAGCACCGCACCGCCGTCGGCTTGCTTGCTTGGAGACGGCTTGCGCTATACTCGTCAGCGGACGTTCCGCCGACGCCGCCCGAGGGCGGTTGCGGTGGCGCATGCGCGTCCGCTTCTATCGTCCGTTCCGAGCGTTCTTGCTCCTCCGACCCTGCACGCCGTTAAGGGAGGCTGTCGCATCTTGAGCAGCACTACTGTTGCGCCGCGCGCGCGCACGAGCTTTTCCCGTCTGAAGCACGTTCTTGACCTCCCCAATCTGATCGACATCCAGAAGACGTCGTTCGACTGGTTCCTCAACGAGGGTCTTCGCGAAACGATCGACGACATCTCGCCGATCGAGGATTACACCGGCACCCTTGCCGTCGAGTTCGGTGACTACGCCTTCGGCGAGCCCGCGAACACGATCAACGAGTGTCGCGAGAAGGACATGACCTACCAGGCCCCGCTGTCGATGACGGTCCGGTTCGTCAACACCGAGACGGGCGAGATCCGCGAGCAGCGGGTCTTCATGGGTGACTTCCCGATGATGACGGGGGTCGGCACGTTCATCATCAACGGCACCGAGCTCTTCATCGTGACGCAGGTCGTCCGCTCACCCGGCGCCTACCTGATGGAGCCGAAGGACGCCACCAAGCAGGTGTTCATCGCGAACCTGATGCCGTCACGCGGCTCGTGGCTCGAGCTCGAGATCGACAAGAAGGGCATTGCGTATGCCCGCATCGATCGCAAGCGTAAGCTCCCGATCACGACGCTCCTGCGGGCACTCCCGCTCGAGGATCCGACCACCGGATTCCAGCTCGACACGAGCACGAACGAGAAGATCCTCGCGCTCTTCGACGGTTCGGTGTACATCCAGAACACGCTCGATAAGGACACGACGACGCGCGAGGAAGAAGCGCTGATCGAGGTCTTCAAGAAGCAGCGTCCCGGCGAGCCGCCGACACTCGACAACGCACGCAACCTGCTCAAGGCACTGTTCTTCGATCCCAAGCGCTACGACCTGACAAAGGTCGGTCGCTACAAGCTCAACCAGCGCCTCGGCGTCTCGGTGCCCGAGGACACGCGTGTCCTCACGACCGAGGACATCCTCGCGCTCATCCGCCGGCTCGTCGCACTGCCGACGAACCTCGGCGTGCCGGAGGACTCGAAGGACTTCGCGGCAGACGCCGCGCAGATGAACCGCGACCCGATCCGCGCCGAGCTCGACGAGTACGAGCACTTCGGCAACCGTCGCCTTCGCACCACGGGCGAGCTCATCCAGGAGGCGTTCCGCGTCGGCCTGTACCGGATGGAGCGAGTCGTTCGCGAGCGCATGACCACGGAGGACGTGGACACGATCACGCCGCAGACGATCATCAACATCCGCCCGGTCGTGGCGGCGTTGAAGGAGTTCTTCGGCTCCTCGCAGCTGTCGCAGTTCATGGATCAGACGAACACGCTGGCCGGCCTCACCCATCGTCGGCGCCTCAGCGCGCTCGGCGCCGGTGGGCTCACCCGCGAGCGCGCTCCGATCGAGGTACGCGACGTGCACCCGACCCACTACGGCCGGATGTGCCCGATCGAGACCCCTGAAGGCCCGAACATCGGCCTGATCGGCTCGCTCGCGTCGATGGCGACCGTGTCCGAGTTCGGCTTCATCCAGACGCCGTACCGGATCGTCAAGGGCGGCAAGGTGACCGACGAGATCGTCTACCTCGACGCGTC
>JAJAZN010000235.1 GCA_026785685.1 Thermoleophilia bacterium | reverse complement strand
TCGTGGAGGTGCCCCGGGAGTCGGCGACGAACAGCGACTGGGCGGCGGAGGCGTTGACGCGCTCCGGGGTGGTGCGATTTTCCCTGACCGCCTCGCCCGCGTGGGCGGGCCGGCTCGTCCGGGAGCTGAACCGATGCTGAGCATCGCGGCGACGACCAAGGTTTACTTGCGGCCGGGTGCGATCGATCTGCGCGTGGGGCCGGCGATCGACGGGACGCTTCGGCACGGGGAGAACGGCCGCGACCGACTGCGAGGCGAGCGCGGCGCGGACGGCGCGGTCGAGCCCGGACGGCGCGAGCCCGGCCCGGCCGTCGGCCTCGACCACCACCACGACCTGCTGGCATCCCTCCGGGCCGATCCCGGTGACGGCACAGCGCGATCCGATCGCTGGCTCGAGAACAACCTCCAGGGGCACGGACGTCACGGGGCCGTCAGCCGTCCAGACGACGTGGACGAGCCGTCCTTCGACCCAGAGACGACCGTCGACAGCGACGTGCCCGACGTCGCCCGTGCGATGCCACTGCGTTCCATCGCCGTCGAACGATCGGGCGTGATCGTTCGTCGCCCAGAGCCCGTCGTACCCGACGGACAGCCACGGTGCACTGACGAGGATCTCCCCTGTTACCCCGTCCCCACCCCGGAGTGGCTCGATCCTGATCCCCACGCCCGCGAGCGGCCGCCCGACGCACACGCCCTGCCCCGCTCCGACCTCGTCGAGCTCGGCCAGCTCGATGTCCGCCACCGACAGGACCTCGGTCATCCCGTACGGCGTGTGCAGCTCGGCGCGAGGAGTGAGCCGCGCGAACCCGCGCAGGATACGACGCGACACCGGAGCGCCCGCCGAGAGCACGAGCCGCAGCGCGCCGAGCGCTTCACGCCCGTCGGGAGACAGCTCCTCCTGCGAGGCCAGTACGCCGTCGAGGGCGGCCGGCGCAGCGAAGAGGATCGTTGCGTCGATTGCGGCGCACGCCTCAGCAAGCGCCTCTGCGCGCAATGACGCAGGCTCGGTGATATCGCAGTCCGGGACGGCAACCGGGATCCCGAGCGCCGGGCCGTAGAGGGCGAACGGTGCGAACGCCGCGACGAGGCGATCGTCGGGACCGATCGCGTAGCAAGCGCGGACCGCATCGAACTGGGCGGCCATCTGGCGGCTGCTGTAGACGACACCTTTGGCCGGCCCGGTCGCTCCCGAGGTGAAGACGACCGCCGCGATCGCATCGGGATCGACGACGCGGTCGGCAACGAGGGCCGAGAGCTTCGCGCCGACACCAGCGAGCGTGTCGATGTCGAGTCGGCCCGCCGTCGGCACCCAGCGGAGCGCTCGCGCAACGCCGAGCGTCTTCCGGGTGCCGAGCAGCCACTGTGGCTCTGCGCTGCGCAGGGCACGCGTCAGCCCGCGCACGCCGAGCCCGCGGTCGACGACAACCGTGATCGCGCCAAGCGTCCAGCATGCGTATGCCGCCGCGATGAAGTCGGGAGGGTCAGGCGCGAGCACCGCGACACGGTCGCCGGGAGCGACTCCTGCACTCCGCATGCCCGTGGCCAGATCCGAAACGCGCTGCGCGAGCGATGCAAAGGAGAGCGTGCCGTTTCTGCCAACCGCAACGGCGGTCGTTGTGTCCTCCTCGCGAAGGACGAGTGCCGCCCATGGGGCCTCCGGCGTCGAGCCGGCCGGGGCCGGAGCACGCAGCGCGGGCGTCTCGAGACGCTCGATCCACGCATCCGCGAGGGACGCGACGTCCTCCTCCTCGACGCCGAGATGCCCGGCGAGCGGGAAGCGGTGCAGCTCCGCCTGCGGCAAGCGGCGCCGAAGATCGGCAGCGAAGTCGAGGTGGAAGACGGGATCGCGCTCGCCCCAGGCGAGGAGGACGGGCGCGTCGAGCTCCCCTAGTCGAGCAGCGACGGCGGCGAGCGGTGCGTAGGACGGATGGGCAGGCGCTGTCGGGATGTCCTCGACGAAGTCGGCGATGGCGCGCCTGTCATCGGCCGAGCGGTATGGCGCGAGGTAGCCTGCGCGAATGGGCCTGGCGATCCGCCCATGACCCGTGACAAGCGTGCCGCGAACGAACGCCGACGTCTGTCGGCAGCCCACATCGCGAAGCAGTCTCGAGCCCGCGAGGCGAATCGGCAGCGGCACGCCCGTTGACGGCATCGCGATACCCGTATTGCAGAGGATGATTCCGCGCACTCTCTCCTGATGCTCCACGGCCCAGCCGAGGGCGATGGGACCACCCCAGTCGTGCGCTGCGAGGACGACCGGGCCGTCAACGCCAAACGCGTCGAGAATCCGTCTCAGGTCGTCGACCCTCTGGGCGTAGCGCCGGCGTCCCGTGCGCTCGGAGAGGCCCATCGAGACCTGGTCGATCGCGACGACGCGGTAGCGGTCACCGAGGCGGCGGTGGAAGGAGCGCCAGAGGATCGACCACGTCGGGTTTCCATGCACGCAAACAACGGTCAACGGCGAGATCACGTCTTGCGGCGGGTCGGAGATCAACGCGTGGACCTCGGCTGGAGCGCCGTCGGCTAGCATCACCCGCCCGCGCTGCGACCAGGCCGGATCGATACCCAGTCGTTCGAACAGGCCCGCCTCGAGTGGCGCGGGCACGGATCTCACCAGATGATCTCGGCGACGCTGGCGTTGAGGCCGGAACCCATGCCCATGCAGAGCACGCGCTCACCGGCAGCGATCTCACTCTGCACTCTCGCAAGCGTGAACGGGATCGACGCGGGTCCGATGTTGCCGTAGGTCGGAAAGGTCAGGGGTGCGCGCGCCTCGTCGATTCCGAGCGTCGCGCACATCAGGCTCGTGTGCACCTTGCTGACCTGATGGATGACGTACCAGGAGACCCCATCGTTCCAGCCGAACTCGTCGGCCGACTCGGCCCAGGCCTCGGCGGCCAGCTCGAGCCCACCAGCGAGGAGCGCCTTCGTATCGGTGCGCATCCGGTCGAGATCACCAACGCAGATGTCGTGATGCTGCGTCGCGGCCCGCGAGACGCCCCCGACAAGGCGATGCGCGTTCGGGCTGGCATCGAGGCTGCCGAGCACCATTGCCGCCGAGCCCGAGCCGAGGGTGAGGCTTGCGAACTCGTCGTACACATCGGCCGTGACGTGGGCTTCCGCCTTCAGGCGGGCGATCGTGGCGAGGTGCGTCTGGCGCGCTCCCTCACCGTCCACGATCAGCGCGTACTTGATCTGGCCGGCGTCGATCGACGTGGCCGCGAGATGGATGGCGTTGACGAACCCGAGGCAGGCATTGCCGAGGTCGAAGTTGAGACACGCTGGTGCGAGGCCGAGCTGATGGTGGACAGCGCACGCAACTGATGGCTCGAGGTGGTGCCGACAGACGGACGTCGAGATGAGCATCCCGATCTCCGAGCGGTCGATTCCGGCGGCAACGATCGCCTCCTCGCCCGCGAGCGCCGCAGCCGTCTCGAAGCGCATCCCCTCGGGCCACCATCGGCGCTCGGTGATCCCGGCGATCTCCTCGAGGAGTCCAGGACGGATGTTGCAGCGCTCGAAGACCTCTGCGAGCTGCTCGTCAATCCAAGCGGAGGTGACGACCTCGGGAGCCTCGACGCCCTCGACCGAGACGACCCCGACGTTGCGGTGACGCTGTGTGTGGTTGCTGCTCACCTACTCGCTCCATCCCTCGGTCGCGTGTGCTTCATGAATAGGAAAGAGGCCCACTCCTGGGCCCCTTTCAAGCGGAGAGAGCGGGATTTGAACCCGCGAAGCACCTTTCAGCGCTTACGCGATTTCCAGTCGCGCTCCTTCGGCCGCTCGGACACCTCTCCGTGCCCCCGAAGATTACCGGCTATCCGTGGATGCGACCGCCTGGACACGTTCACCTGATAGGGCCGTCGCCGCTCACGAGCCGGCGACCGTGGAGACGTACGCGGCGACTTCCTCGATCTGCTGCTCGGTCAGCTTGCCCTTGAACGAGGGCATCACACCCTTGCCGTTCGTGACCCGGTCGGTGACGAGCGCTGCATCCGGCTTCTTGTCGTCGAGGTTCGGCCCGACAGATCCGTTGGAGCCTGCGTCCGCGAGCGTGTGACAGCTACCGCATCCTGCCTCGGCGGAAGCGAAGACCTCTTTTCCCGCGACGACGAGCGCATCGCCGCCTGCCTGCGGGTCGCCCGCGTTCGTCTCGGTCTGGGTTGGCTTCTCCTCGACAGGCGCCTCGCCGACGGCTTCTGTCTCGACTTCCTGCGTGTCGGTGACCCAGTAGATGGCCCCCATCTGGAGGGCGAAGAAGACGCAGGAGACGAGGACGAATCCGGTCAGCGTGATGGGAAAGGAGGCGTTCCGCTTGGGAATCCAGATCGCCGTGATCAGCGCCCACAGGATGAAGGCGCCCGCGACGATCAGCAGCGTCACCTTGCCGGTTGTCGTGATCGTGAGAAGCACGGATGGGACGCTACCACGGCGCCGCAAGTGAGTTCTCCGAGAACACGCGCAGTCGGCGGTGTAGGCTCGCGCCCGTGACGCCCGAGGAGCGCATTTCGAGGTACGCAAGACTCGTCGTCGAGGTCGGCGTCAACCTGCAGCCCGGGCAGCTACTGCGGATCAATGGGCATCCTGATCACCTTCCGCTGATCCGCGCCATCGCCGAGGTTGCGTACTCGGTCGGTGCTCGCTACGTCGAGACCTCCTTCGCGGATCCCCACGTTCGGAGGTCGCGGATCGAGCACGCGCCTGAGGAGACGCTCGACTGGTCACCGCCCTGGGGGCTTGCGCTCGTCGACGAGCTCGCGGAGACCCAGGGGGCGGTGATTCAGATCACGGGCGACCCCGAGCCCGAGCTATTCAGCGATCTCGACCCGGGGCGAATCGCGAGGGCCCGCCCGCGCCTGCTCGCCGAGCGGTCGTTGCAGGCGATGGGCGACGGGCGGATCGCGTGGACGATCGTGGGCTACCCGAATGCCGGCTGGGCGCAGATGGTCTTCGGCGAGCCCGACGTGGAGCGGCTGTGGGAGGCGGTTGCGGTCGCGACGCGCCTCGACGAGCCCGACCCGGTGTCCGCGTGGCGGGAGCACATCGTGCGCCTGCAGGCTCGCGTAGAACTGCTCGACGAGCGCCACTTCGATCGGATTCATTTCTCCGGGCCTGGCACCGACCTCAGCGTCGGCCTGATGCCGGAGTCCCGCTGGCAGACCGGCGCGGAGGTAACGGCCAGAGGCGTCGTGGAGGTCGTGAACATCCCGACGGAAGAGGTCTTCACGACGCCGCATCGCCTGCGCACCGAGGGAGTCGTTCGCTCGACGCTGCCGCTCGCCTTCAACGGGCAGGTCGTTCGCGACCTGACGCTGCGGTTCGAAGCCGGACGCGTGGTCGATGTGAGCGCTACGAGCGGAGCTGATGTCGTGCGCGAGGAGATGACGCTCGACGAGGGCGCATCCTTCCTCGGTGAAGTCTCGATCGTCGACGGTGACTCGCGCGTCGGCCAGACGGGACTGATCTTCTTCGACACGCTGTTCGACGAGAACGCGTCGTGCCACATCGCCTACGGTCAGGGCATCCCGACAGCGATCGCGGGCCACGACGGCTCGGATCGGGACGCGCTCGTCGAGCTCGGCTGGAACGACTCGACGGTGCACACCGACTTCATGATCGGTAGCCCCGAGGTGGACGGCGACGGCATCGAGTCCGACGGCACCGCGGTGCCGCTCCTGCGCGCGAACGAGTGGCAGCTGTCGTAGGACTCCCGGCGCTCCCGACGTGCGCTAGCCTTACATCCCTCCCGGGCGCATAGCTCAGCGGGAGAGCGCTCGCTTCACACGCGAGAGGTCCCTGGTTCGATCCCAGGTGCGCCCATCCCATCCGAGAAATCGCTGCTGTTGGCGCTTTCTTCTCTCTCTTCGCCGACCTGAACCTTTGGAGTATCGACGGTCTGCAAAGTTCCTTCAACGTCTCCTGGGCGGGGATGATGATGGTCCGAGCCCAGCAATTCCATCACCGCAACACCGGGAAACACGCCACACCCACGAGTGAGAAAAGCCCAGGGCCTGCTCAAAGCGTCTGGGTCAGCTCTACGAGGTGACCGTCGGGATCGCGCAGGAAACAGCGGCGCTCGCCGCCCCACGCAGGCTCGCTTGGGGGCGCGAGCAAGAGGATCCCGCACGACTCCAGGTGGGTTGCGAGTGCCACGACATCCTCCACATGGAGCACGACCTCGCCGGTAACGCGGCTCGGATTGGACGGCAGGACAAGCTCGACGTCGGGCTTGTCTACGGATTGAGGCGCTGGAGTCGCGAGGTGAAGCTCTCCCTCACCGAGCTGGACGTGGGCATACGTTTCCCATTCGACCAAGACTGTCCCGCCGACCGCGTCGCGCCAGAACGAGAGCGAACGCGAGACGTCTGCGACGACCAGGAGCGGCGCAACCCACATGTCCTTCGAGTTTATCGGGTTCGGCGTCGACAAGCCTGATCGAAGCACTCGCGGGCTTCGTTGCACATGGCTTCCTTTGCTCACAGGAGGCCGTCAGAGTGGCTCCCAGCAAGACCGCGAAGGAACAAGGCGGGCCTTTCGCAAAAGGGCACTGGTGGGCTGGGGTGCTCATCGTCGTATGAGCCACAGACGACACGATTCGCCGAAATCGTATTAGGCGTCCGCAATCATGAACGCGACGAATACGACGACGGCCAATGCACCGATTACAAGTGCAATGAAGGCTCGTATGTTCGTTTTCGGGGAAGCGCCGCCTGCCCGCCATGCGGTCAGCGCTGCTGCGAGTCCCAGGACGGGAAAGACGAACCAACCAGCGCCGTCATGATCCAGCGCCACCAGGACGATCCAAGCAACGATCGTCGCCGCCGCGAGGCCGAGCGCTGCCCGAGTGAGGGACTGATCGTCCCGTGTTGCCGCACCTGTCAATGACACTTAGCGCTCCTCCTGCTAGAGATGAGCCACGACAATACAACGTCACACGCTCGTTTGCACGAGCGCGCTCTCACCCGACCGTCTGAAACGACGCCATCCAGCCGATTGAGTTACGTTTCGATGCGAGAGACGCGCGGAGCCGCGAAGTGTGGGACGGTGAAGCGAAGGGCTTGGACTACTTGTTCAACCTCTGCCTCCGCAGGGCAGCGTTCCTCTCTCATGGGCTTGGGGTGCTACGGATGTTCGTCAATCCCGCACTGATCCCGCACGAGCAGCGATAAAGGCACCTGACGGCATGGGATCTAAGAACCTCCACTACCGTGAAATCCCTGCACAGAGGCGAAAAATACGGACAACACCGGATGGCCCAGGAACCCCTTCACCCGGTTCGATCCCAGGTGCGCCCATCCTCAGCAACGGCGTCTGTCCCAAGCGGTTTCCGTATGCGATGCCGTGCGTGGAGCTACGCGGCGTGGACGTCGGCGCAGTCGGCGACGCCGGCCCTCTCGGAGGCGCTGACGAGTTCGTACTGTATTGAGCGGAGCGCGGAGGTTGCCGCCGCGAAGGCGCCCGCATCGCGCTTGTCCGCCGCCGTGATCTGATCGCTGTTCAACTGGTCGATCGTTCTGATTGCGGCGAGCATCGCGTTCCACTCCTCCTGTGCGCTTGGCGGCGTGCCGAGCGCTTGCAGGCCGCTCAGCCACATGTGGAAGGTCGGGGCGACCTCGTCCGCGAGCCAGGTCGAGACCTCGGGGAACTTCGATGGGTCGGGGTCGGACGGATCGAAGTCGGCCACGGGGAAGGGCTGCCAGCCGTGCTTGTCCTCGAGCGCCGCCTCGCACACCGCGAGGGCCTTGCTTGTGAACTCGTCGCCGACGCCAGTGGTTCGCTTGTCCGACTTGCCGCCGCAGCCGGCGAGAAGAAGGAGACAGAAGCAGATCGCAGTCAGGCCGCTAATCCTTCCGCGGATACGTCCTTCAACACCCATGTCAGCGCTCCGTCGAGCTGGGCTCGGGACCGAGTTGGCTCTGAATGGCTGGCCAATCGATTTCGGTGCTCATCACGTTCCTTTCAAATCGGAGGCTTCGACACAACATCGTCTATACGTGGAGCCCCGAGTCCCAGACAATGGCTCGAGCGGGGCAGCTCGCGCGCGGCGACGAGGCTGACGTCACCGTCACCCGTGCTCATGGCGCGGGCCTTCCGTGGACGCGCTTGTACAGCTTCGTGACGGCAGCGATCAGTTCGTTCCGGTTGAGGATGCCGGCTCGTGGGGCAACGGCGAACACGTTGTAGAAGAACGCGCCGTCGGCAAACTCGATGTCGTAGGCCTCGAAGGGAGCTTTGGGGCCTGCGCCGGACGTATTCTCGGCTCGACTGCGGCGGACGGCCTTTGCGCCCGGTATCCCCCGGATCGGGAACGGCTCGACGCTGACGTTGCACACGTGCGGGCACGGTCTGAGGCTGTCTGTGGATGCCCATTGCAGCGTTGTTTGTGCCTGCTGAGCGGAGCCGAGTTGAACCACAGTGGAAGCGACAATCAGGTCGTTCGGTCGGCCCGTGGCGAGCTGTGAGATGACCGCGGCCCTGAAGCCAGCGGCTGCGAGTCGCTGGTGGGCGCCCTGTGCGGTGGTCTGGATACACGATGGCGCGGCTTCCTTGACGAATGCTCGAAGCGTCAGGGTCTTCGGGTTGGGCTGTGGCGTGAACCCGCTGAGCTCGTCTTTCTGTAGTACCCGTTGCGAGAGCGTGAGACCGCCAGCAGTGGCGCCTGCGGGGTCTCCGGATGCCACCTCGGCCCAGAACGCACTTGCGAGGCCGAGTACGGCGAGCGCCAGGAGCGTCACCCTCAGTGGCTTGCATCCCGTGTCGATTCTCATCGTTCCTCCTCCTCATCCGATCCGGCCCAGACAGGCGACCTGGTCGTTTACCCCGCCCATCGAAGCAGCGACCACGCCGTTTGCCTTCGGGGATATCCCTGGACGCGTTACGCGTTCAGGGTTTTCCCTCAGCTTTTCGAGATCCCCTGTGCCACGATGTGGCGGTGGCCGATCGTGTCCTGATCGTCGACGACCATGCGGAGTTCCGCGCGCTCGCTCGCGCGGTGCTCGAGGCGGACGGATTCGAAATCGTCGCGGAGGCGATCGACGGCGCTACGACACTGGCGGCGGTCGATCGCGTCCGTCCCGACGTGGTGCTGCTCGACGTGCAGTTGCCGGACGTGAACGGTTTCGACGTCGCGCGGGAGCTGTGTGATCGGGACGATGGCCCCGTCGTCGTGATGATCTCGAGCAGGGACGCGTCCGACTTCGGTCACCGCCTGGAGCGAAGCGGCGCCCGCGGCTTCATCCCGAAAAGCCGGCTTTCGGGCGCTGCGTTGGCTGCGCTCGTGGCGTCGTAGTGGGCGCGAGGGCGCTCACGGGTCGGCCGCTTGGCGCTCGAGTGCTGGCCGACTCGGTGTTGCTCCTCCCGGTGGCCGTCGTCCTGGGCCTGCTCGCCGCCCGGAGTGCCCTCGCCGCGGGGGCGAGCGAGACCGCGATCAGGATCGACCTTGTCGTCGCCTGGTCGTTCGCAGCTGCGGCGGCAGTCGCTCTGTCCCGCCCGGCGCTGCACCGCGTTGGTGTGTTGATGGCGGCGACGAGCGCTACCTGGCTCCTGGGCTATCTCCAGTTTGCGTCTAGCCCCCTGCTCTGGAGCGCGGGGTGGCTGCTCGCCTACCTGTATTTGGCGCTTCTGACGCAGCTCGTGCTCTCCTTCCCCGAGGGCCGGGTCTGGTCGCCGTCGGCTCGTCTCGTGGTCTCGGCGACCTACGCTGCAGTGCTCGGTACCCAGCTGCTGATCGGGCTCTACGAGCCGGGCCAACGGAACCTGTTGCTCGTCCGGCCCGATCAGGCGGTTGCGGACGGAATCGCGCAAGTCGGGAACGCGATCGGGCTCGCGATCGTCATCGCGCTCGACGTCCTCGTCGTGCTGCGGCTGATCCGACTGCGCGGTGTCGCGCGGAGAGTTGCATTGCCGCTGCTCGTCGCCGCGCTCCTCGCCACACCGCTCTTCGCCCTCCGTTCGGTCGCAGGCATGCAAGGGGACTTCGAACTCCGGGATCGGCTGCAACAGGTCGACCAGGCCACCCAGATCCTGATCCCGATCGGCTTCTTCATCGGGCTTGCCTGGTCGCGGCTACGCCGCACGAGAGCATCGACGCTCGTCGTCGAGTTGCGCAAGGGCGGCGCTGAGACGCTCCGTGACCGCCTCGCGCGGGCTCTCGGCGACCCGACGCTGAAGGTCGCCTACTGGCTCGACGAGAGCGGTGGCTACGTCGACGAAGCAGGACACCCCCTCGAGCTGCCACCCCCAGGTGATCGTGCCGTCACCACGGTGCTGGCGGCAGGAGCACCGGTCGCAGCCCTCGTCCACGACCCCGCGCTACTCGACGAGCCAGACCTGATCGAGTCAGTGTGCGCGACCGTCGGCCTCGTGCTCGAGAACGAGCAACTGGCTGCAGAGGTACGAGAACAGCTCGCCGAGGTGCGTGCCTCACGCGCCAGGATCGTGGCCGCCGCCGACGACGAACGACGGCGGCTGGAACGCGATCTGCACGACGGGGCTCAGCAGCGACTCGTCGGTCTCTCGCTCAAGCTCCGCCTCGCCCACGCCGGCACCGATCCCGCCACAACCGCGGCACTGACTCGCGCCCAGGACGACGTCGAAGAGGCCCTCTCGGAGCTGCGGGAGTTCGCGCGAGGCGTCCACCCGAGCGTCCTCCGGGAGGACGGGCTCGACGCGGCCGTCGAGGCGCTCGCCCGACGGGCATCCGTCCCCGTCGACGTTTCGGGCTCCGTCGGAATGCGCCTCTCCGATGGGGTCGAGCTCGCCGCGTACTTCTTCGTCTCGGAAGCGCTGACGAACGTCAGCAAGCACGCCGAAGCGACGCGGGCGACCGTCGCGCTCGGGCGGGACGCCGCAGCGCTCATGATCACGGTCGAAGACGACGGCGTCGGAGGTGCCGACCGCTCCCGCGGATCCGGCCTGGCCGGCCTGGCCGATCGGCTCGCCGCCCTGGACGGCACCATGGTCGTCGAACCCGTGGTGCCCCGAGGCACTCGATTGGTTGCAAGGATTCCATGCGGATCGTGATCGCCGATGACGCAGTCCTCGTCCGCGAAGGCGTGGCACGGCTCCTCGCCGACGCCGGGCTCGAGATCATCGGACAGGCCGCGGAGGCCACCGCGTTGTTACGGCTCGTCCGCGAGCACCGTCCCGACGTCGCGATCGTCGACATCCGCATGCCGCCGAGCCACACCGACGAAGGACTCGTCGCTGCCAGGGAGATCCGCGAGCACTACCCGGACACCGCCGTCCTCGTGCTCTCACAACACCTCGAGCCGCTCTACGCGCTCCGCCTGATAGAGGACAGCCCCGAGCGAGTCGGGTACCTGCTGAAGGAACGCGTCGGCCGACTCGACGACCTGGTCGATGCTCTCCATCGGCTTGTGGCCGGCGAGTGCGTTATCGACCGGCAAGTCGTGCAAGAGCTGCTCGGCCGCCGGCGCGTGCACGACCCACTGGCCGAGCTCTCACCACGAGAACGCGAGATCCTCGAGCTGATGGCCGAGGGACGCTCCAACCAGGGCATCTGCAAGGCGCTCTGGCTCAGCCCGAAGACGATCGAAACACACATCCGCAACCTCTTCCTCAAGCTCGGCCTCAACGAAGCGCCGCTCGACAACCGCCGAGTGCTCGCTGTCCTGACGCTACTCAAGGCCCCTTGAAGGCACAGGGATAACCCCGGCTCCGACGTGTGTCCGGGGTTAACCCCGAAGCCGATCGGAGCAGGAGCTGCTTCGATCGGTGTTCGACCAATCCAAGGAGGCCTGGGATGATGACGACACCGCACGAGCCCACAAGTGGGGAAGGGACACCGAAAGGAATGACCAGCGGGCACCGCATACGCCTCGGAATCATCGCGATCTCCGTGGTCGCAGCCGTCGCAGGGGCGGCGGTCGTTTTCGGCAACTCCTCGAGCGAGAAGACGACAAACCAGAGCGTGGTCGCCACACTCCGCGTGCCCGGCCTACCGAACGCGGTCGCAGCCGGGCCGGATGCGCTCTGGGCGGGCCTGAACGAAGGGCCGAACCAGACACAGGGAAGGCTCGTACGGCTCGACCTCGCCACAGGCGCGATCCGGAAGTCCGTGTCACTCCCGGGCGTCCTCGTCGCCGGTCTCCACTCCGGCTCGTCACTCTGGATCGCAAGCGCCAGCGACTGGAACGACCGCAAGCCGGGCGAGCTCGACCAACTCGATTGGCGGAGCGGCGCCATGCGCCACCGGTTTCGCTTCGATCGCCCCGTCTTCGGCTTCGCCCCGGGTGCAGGATCGATGTGGCTCGTCGTCGGTCGCGAACCGGCGACGCTCGTTCGGATCGACCCGGCGGCAGGCCGCGTGGTCGGGAAGCCGATCGTGATCGATCGAAACCGAGTGATCGGACTCGCCTACGGCGCAGGTGCGGTGTGGGCGGCCGGATTCGAAAGCGGCACGCTGATCCGGATCGATCCGGCGACGGGCGCCCTGCGACGGGTAAAGGTCGGCGACACACCGGTTGGAATCGCCGTGGCCGGCGGGAGCATCTGGGTCGCGACCCGCGGGAAGGGAACCATGACGCGCGTCGATCCAACGACGATGCGCGTGCTCGACACGATCCAGGCCGGAGAAAATCCAACGTTCGTCGCCACGTCAGCCGGCTCCGTGTGGG
>JAJAZN010000234.1 GCA_026785685.1 Thermoleophilia bacterium | reverse complement strand
TGGGCAACGATCGCCCGCGGTGGAGCGAAGGCGAGCAGGCGATGGTCTTCACCGTGGCATGCGATCTCGTGGCCGTCTGACGCGAGCTGCCGGATCAGGGCCGGATGCGCTCGCGCAGCACGGCCGAGGGCGAAGAAGGTCGCGCGATGTCCTCTTTCAGCGAGGAGAGTGCTGATCGCCGGGGTGTGTCTTGGATCGGGCCCGTCGTCGAACGTCAACGAGAAGCGCATATCGCCGTGTGCAACCCGAGGATGTGCAACGGCGCCGAAGAGCGGTAGGTTCTGGAGATACGTACCCGCCAGGTACGCGGCACCGAGACCGATGCCCATGGTCGCTGCGATCGGCTTGCGCTCACGGCGCCGGTCGGCCAGATGTCCCGTGGCCAAGAGACCGGCACAGACGGCAGCGCTTGCGGCGACTGTCCCCTGCTTGTTCACGTTCAGGCTGCCGTTCTCAGTGGGAGTGCCGGGGTGCGCCGCGCTCCGAGATCTGCGTACAGCTCCTCGAGCTGGTCGACGACCACCGGCCAGGCGAAGGTTAGCAGCGCCCGACGGCGCCCGGCGGCGCCCATCCGCGCACCGAGTGACGGATCCTTCAACACCCTCTCGAGGGCCGCTGCGAAGCCGGCATCGTTATCGGGCTCGTCGACCATCAACCCATCGACGCCGTCGCGCATGACGCGCGCGAACCCGGGGAGCCGGGTCGCGACGACGGGCACACCTGCACTCATCCCTTCGAGCACGACCATTCCGAACGAGGCGAGGGAACACGGTGAGCAAAGGACGTCGGCGCTCGCGAGATAGCGCGGTCTGAGGCGGTTGACTCGCCCGGCGAAAACGACGTCGCCGCGGAGGTGGTCGGGAACGAGCCGCTCGACGAACGGGCGGAGCGGACCGTCCCCGACGATCACGAGTTGCAGGTCGGCGCGGGCGCGTTTCAGGATCGTGAACGCTCCGATGGCATGGCCGACACCGTTGCGTGGATCGAAACGTCCGACGAACAACATGGTTCGCTTCCCGTGGAGCTCAGGCAACGGTTCGGCGTCGGGGGCGAAGAACGAGGCGTCGATCCCGTTCGGGATCGTGACGAACCGCTGCTGCCGGAAGGACGGGCCGAGCGAGTCGACCACGGTGTCGGAGACCGTGATACACGCATCGAGTCGCGCGAGGTGATTCGCAAGAGGTCGGCGGAAGGTTCTGAGGAGTGGATGCCCGGGCTTGACGACGCTATGCAGTGTTCCAACCGTCACCCTGGCACGCGAACGACGCACAGCGGCGATCGCGAGCCAGGGGCCAATCGGGTTGTGTACGTGCACGACATCGAATCGCCGTTCGTCGAAAAGGCGGTCGAGCGACGCTCCGAGGTGTGGCGCCCAGCTCACGAGTGCCTCTGCCCTGTTCACATAGAACGGGTATCCACGCCCGAGCCGCACGACCTCGAACGACTCAGGAGGCAGAACGTCGGCGTCAACCGTCCGGGGAACCTTGACGAGGTCGGGAGTGACGACCGTCACCTCGTGCCCCCGCCGCGACAGCTCCGTCGCCTGGCCGTGGACATGCTCCGTCACACCCCCGAGCTGCGGGTAGTAGTAGTCGCTGACGATCGCTATCCGCATGCCCAAGGTGACCGTAGGCCCTCGACCATGACAGCGGCCTGAACACCCAGGCGACGGTTGACCTCCGGCGAGACGACGCGTTCAGGCGTTCGTCAGTCCGCGTCCGGATACTAATAAAGAGCAGCCTCTCCTACCGCGAGTTGGCTGCAGCCTCTCACGTGATCGACGTTCAACGCCATCCACAGGGTCCCAGGGTCTTCATCCTCGGTCGGCGCATTCACGAGTACATGCTCGGGGTAGCGATCCTGATCGTCCTCCTCGCCGGCCGGCTGAGCGGTCACGTCCACACGTCGATCGTTCCCCTGGTCGTGGCCAGCGTAGGGGTATGGCTGATCGCCAAGGACTGGCGCGACATCTTCCCCGCGACACGTGACACTGCGAGCTGGCAACTGGGCATCCACCGCCGAGCCGCCCCGCTTCGGCGAGCGTCGCACGCGAAAGTGGTGCCGCCGCTCGCCGCGGTGCTTGCAATCGCGGTAGCAGCTGTGAACATGGTGTCAGCGGCGACAGCCGACATCCCGTCGCGCGTGCGCTTACTGGTACGGGTCGAGCCGATCTCGGCGCTTCCGGCCTTTCACGCGCTTGCGCTACCGGCCGCCGCGGCGCTCGCTCTCGTCGCCCTCTCTCTCGGGCGTCGCCAGCGGCGCGCGCTCCACATCGCCCTCGCACTCCTCGTCTGCCTCGGTACAGCCGATCTCTTGAAGGGACTGGACGTCGAGGAGGCGACCCTCAGCTTCGGTCTTGCCGGCCTTCTCTGGTTGTGCCGCGCTGCCTTCTACGTCGAGTCCGAGCCGCTCCGGTTGCGCGGTCTCCTGCGCCAGGCACCGGCGATCGTCATGGGCGTGGCGGCAGTCACGGCGCTCGCCGTCTGGGCGGCCGTCCCCGAGGGAACGCCGGGACCCGCAATGGTGCGCGAGGCCGCCACGCTGCTCACCGTGGGCAATGGCAAGATCCCCCTCAGAGACGAGTTCGGATGGCTCCCGCTCGGGCTCGGGCTGGTCGGCGTTGGACTGCTTCTCGGCGCGGCGTCGCTTCTCTTCCGGCCACGCCGAATCCCGCGCGAGGCCGTGGGAGGCCAGGCATACGCTGCGGCGCACGGGCTCGTCCGGGAGCACGGGCGCGACACGCTCGCGTTCTTCAAGCTGCGCCGCGACGCCCAGCTCTTCTTCGGGGCCGATCGAACGGCGTTTCTCGCCTATCGCGTGAGCAACCGCGTCCTGGTGATCTCGGGAGATCCCATCGGCCCGGCGGAGGCGCTGCCAGAGCTTCTTCGCGATGTCTGCAGGCTGGCCGAGCGAAGCGGGCTCAAGGTCGGTGCGATCGGAGTGGGCGCCGAGCATCTCCCGCTCTACGTGAGTGCCGGCCTCAACTCGATCTACCTCGGCGACGAGGCGATCGTCGACACGCGGGCCTTCTCACTCGAGGGGCGGTCGATCCGGAAGGTGCGGCAGTTGGTGACCCGGCTCGAGAAGGCAGGGTTCACCACGACCGTTCACGAGGTAGGCGAGTTGGATGCTGCGACCGCCTCGGAGCTCGAGGAGGCCTCGCGCCGATGGCGTGGAGACTCCGCTGAGCGAGGATTCTCCATGGCCATGGACTCGTTTTTGGGCGAAACTCAGGCCGAAACCGTCGTCGTCGTGGCGCGCGATGCCGGCGGCCGGCTCCGCGGCTTTCTGCACTTCGTGCCGACGTTCGGACGGTCGGCGATGTCGCTCTCATTGATGCGCCGCGACCACGAGACTCCGAACGGGCTCACGGAGTTCCTCGTCGTTCGCTCGATCGAGCAACTGCGCGACCGAGGCATCGAAGAGCTGTCTCTCAACTTCGCGGCGTTCGCACGGCTGCTCGCCAGCCCTTCAGGGCTCGGCGAGCATCTGCTCGCGCGGCTGATCCGACTCGGGAACCCGTTCTTCCAGATCGAGAGCCTGTATCGCTTCAACGCGAAGTTCCGGCCTCGTTGGGAGCCGCGCTACGTCCTCTTCGAGACGGCGATCAGCCTGCCCCGCACGGGGCTTGCCCTGATGCACGCCGAGGGCCTGCTGCCCTCCTTCGTCAGATCGCCGTTCAAGGCGATCGGCCGGCACCGCCAACCGCCGGCGGCACTCGCCTGACCGGCCGTCCGGAGGTGGCGCGCCGAACGGCATTCGGGCGCCGGCTGCGCGCTCCCGTTGCCGGAGTATCGGCCTGGGCAATCGTCGTGCTCGGGATCGCCGCGGTCGCGCTCATTCCGTGGTCGATCACCCTCACGGCCGCGCTCCCCGAGCACTATGTCGTTCATCACTGGGACATCGCCTGGGCCGGCTTCGATGCAGGACTCGCGGCGCTCCTCCTCGCGACAGTCGTCGCGGCACTCCGCCAATCACGCTGGCTTTCGAGCCTCGCGCTCGCCGCCGCGGCAACCCTCGTCTGCGACGCGTGGTTCGACGTCAGCACGTCCGGATCGAACTTCGAGATGTGGCTGGCGTTTGCCGGAGCGGTCGTCGTCGAGGTGCCGCTTGCGGTTCTTTGCGTCGTCGTCTCGCGGCGGGCACTGCCGGGAGGCGGCGAACGTTCAGCCTCCAGCCGGCCCTGAGCCGCTCGCGCCGCCGGCCTGCTCGCCTCGACGACGACGCCGCCACGCGTGCCACAGGCCCGCCGCCGCCGCAGCGACGAGCACGACCGCAAGTCCCGCGAGACCGAACGTCTCGAAGAGCCTCGGGGCCGCGGGGCCCCGGGACTAACCCGGCCCCCCCCCCCGGGACCCCCCCCCCCGTAACCCCCGCCCGGGGCCCACCGCGAAACGACCCCCGCGCCGTTGGTTGGGCCCCCCCCGCCCCCCCC
>JAJAZN010000233.1 GCA_026785685.1 Thermoleophilia bacterium | reverse complement strand
CGCTCGGCGCGCTCGCCGCCTATGGCCTCGGCACCAGCACCGGGACCGCCACTTTCTACACCGCGCTCCAGACCACGACACCCGATCACCTCCGCGAGCGAGTATTCGCCTTCTACGACGTGCTCTGGCAAACCGCCCGCCTCGCCAGTATCGCCATCGGCGCCGTCCTCGCAGACACCCTCGGCATCCGCGGCGTCTACCTCGCCGGTGGGGTCCTCCTGATCGCTGCCGGCAGCCTCGGCTACCTCCGCGTCCCGCCCGCAGAGATGACCCGTCCTTCGCTCGGAGACCGCTCGTCGTAGTAGCGGCAAGCTGATCGCGTCCCATCGACGCTCGATCGACGGATTGAGCAGGCTCGTCGGGCGACGCGTCCAGCGAGTAGGAGCGCGAGCCCCTTTCGTTCCCACGAGCAGGTGATCGTGAAGGCGAAAACGTGGCCCGCCGCTGGAGCGTCGCACTACAAGCCGAGGCCGGTGTCGATCTCGAGCTCGGCGGAGCGGGTTCTGTCGAGGTGCTCGTATCTGGATCGTTCCTTGGCACTGATCTCGGCTTCGATTCGGTAGAGCTGATGGAGTTGCGGCTCGTGCGCGTCCCGCCATGTGGCGTAGCGGTCTCTCGCGTCTGATAGCTGGTCTCGCTCGTCTTTGAGGTCGGCGATCCAACGGTGTGGCTCGCTTCGCTGGCTCGTGCCTGGTGGAGGGCGGCGTCGAGCTCGGCGCGTTCGTCTCGGTGGGTGAAGCGTCGGAGTCCGCGCGTCGCGTCGAGACGTTCTTCGAGGCCTTGACGATGTACGCGTGTCGGTTCGAGCTTCGCTCCCGCGCGCTGGAGACACGAGATGGTGTCGTTGAGCGCGTGGGTCGGGTCTCTTGGCTGTGGGCCGATCGTCGCTCGAAGACGTGCCGTTCCTCCTGCAGGTCCGCGAGCCCACTTGGGCCTGCGTCGATGGCCATTGTCTTCGCGGTGGAGCGACGTAGTGCAGCTCGTGCGCGCTCGACCGGGTGGGTCTCATGTTCGGGGACGTGGCGTTCTTCGACGCGCACGTCGGGCGGTGACGCGATGTATAGGGCGTTGTGTTCTGCCCCGCGGGAGAGCGCGGCGTAGGCATGTTCGCGGGTGAGGGTCTCTTCGGCGAGAACGAACGCCGCCTGGACGGTCGAGCCTTGCGCCTGTCGACGACCGCTCCGTGAGCACGTCTTGGCCCGCGAGCCACGCGAGCACCCGCTCGGCGACCGGACCGCCCGGCACCGGCACCGCCCGGATAGCTGCCCGTCCGACGAGCGTGGCGAGGGACACAGCGTCGAGGCCGAGACGATCGGCCCGTTCCCGCCACTCCCCCATGAGGCTCTCAGGGCCGGCATCCCGGTCCTTCGGGCCCCGAGTCGCGTACGTCGCCATCTGCGCAGCCCGCGCGCCGTTGAGGCGACGCAGCACCTCGAGGGGACACAAGAAAGGAAGCGTTCGGGTCCGCAGGAACCGCGCGCCTCGAATGCCTCGGGAAATCAGCTCGGTCACGAGGGTCTGCACCGCAGGTCTGCACCGCCGCGCTCGCGGACTGCGAACGAAATCCAGGCGGGGCAGTCAGCCGAATTGAGCGACAACGGCAGCTCAGGTCTTCTGGCGCGGTTGACGGCCCACCGTGAAAATAGCCATACTTATAGACATGTCCGCATCCGAGCATCTGTCCCTCGCCGACGTGAAGAACCGGCTGTCGGAGGTGATCGAAACGCTCGAGCGCGAGCACGGACGCGTCGTGGTGACCAAGCACGGACGACCGGCAGTCGTCATGCTCAGCGTCGAGGACCTCGAGTCCCTCGAAGAGACGCTCGACATCATGAGCAACCCGGCGCTGCGAGAAGCCATCCGTGAGGGCGAGCGCGACGTCGCAGCTGGCCGCACCCTGCAGCTCTCGCATGAGGAAGCGCTCGCCCGCGTCGCGAAGCCGTGACGCCTTATCCTTACGAGGTCACGTGGGCGTCCAGCGCGCTCCGTTCGCTCGATCGGCTACCCGAAAAGGTCGCGACCGCGTGTGTCGAGTTCGTCTACGGCGGCCTCGCCGGGAACCGGCATCGAGTAGGCCGAGCGCTTCGCTTCGACCTCGAAGGCAACCACGCCGCAAGGCGCGGTGACTTTCGCGTGAACTACGCCGTCGACGATGACCACCACCGGGTCACCGTCGTCGCGATCGACCACCGACGCGATGTCTACCGGCCCCGATGATCACAGCGTCATCTGCGACCCCGGCCCGAGACGGGCCTGTCGGTCTTGGTGCTCCTCTCGACGAGTCCCTCGTCACCGAGGGAGGGGCGTGAGAGATGGGAGGGCGCAGAGCTCACCGCGCCGAGCGCCGGTGACCGCGGCCAGGCGGAGGAAGAGTCCGAACTCGGGGTCCTCGGCCGTCGCGATCAGCAACGCGACCTGCTCGGTGTTGGGAGCCCTGATTGCCGGCCGATGCACGAATCCAGTGGGCGATACAGGACTCGAACCTGTGACCTCTGCCGTGTGAAAGCGCCCGCCTTGTAGCGGACGTCTGCAAACGATAAGAGCAGGTCAGCGCGGTGGCGAACTCCTGCGAACACACCCGAACGGCTGCACGCGCGCGATGGACGCGCGATGACGCCCGTGTCAGGGTCGCCGCTAGTCGTTGACGAGTTGGTTGATGCGCTGGTGCGACACGCCGAGGACCTTGCCCGCGTCGCGAACGGTGAGCCCGTGCTCGACGAGCGTCCTCGCCGCGTGACGCCACGCCTGCTGAGCGACGGTCTGCGCCGCGTCGGCGGCGGCCTTCTGCTCGAGCGCCTCCTCGACGGCGGATCGAGTTGCGTCATCGAGGACGGGGGCCACGTTGACCGCGAAGGAGTCAGGTTCCACATCTCGAACGAGGGCGATCGCCTCCCGCACCATCGCCTCGACCTGGTCGAGGCGCCGAGCCTGCGTGTGAACACCCTTCACACCGACGACCGTCACGGCCCACCACCCGTCGCTGCGTACGCACCGAGCTTCGTATCGCTTCATCGCCACCAGCCCCTTCCGAACTCGTCTTCGAGATCCTTCTGGATCCCCTCGGCGGTGAACTCGTTGATCTCACGATGCCGCGGGATCGTCACCCGAACCGATCCGCAGACCCAGAGGCCATGCCGCCCGCCGCTCCGCACCTGAATCTCGACGCCGGCAGCACGCGCCGCCCTGCGGATCTTTCGCTCGAGCTCACTTCGCTTCGCTACGGTAGTCTATCATTACTAGACAGATCAAGTCTAGGGCCAGTAGACAGCTCAAACGGTGCTGCTCCGTCGGGATCCCAACTGCTGCCAGTCGCCTTAATCCCGCAGGTGCTGAGCGGCGTTGATCTGTGCGCTCCTCATCGAGGCAGAAGGAGCGCCGAGTGGGCATTATGTACGGCCATGGACGAGAACTGGACGATCAACGACCCTGAGCGCGCCGCACGAACGGAAGGTGTCTGGGACGCGCTACTCGCCGGCGACTTAGCAACTGCGCTCGACTCGAATACCGACGATGTGATCTACGAGAACGGTCCCGGCG
>JAJAZN010000232.1 GCA_026785685.1 Thermoleophilia bacterium | reverse complement strand
GGCCCACGAACCCCGACGAGCTCCAGCGCCAGGCCGGTCGCTGCATGGACTGCGGGGTACCGTTCTGCCAGCAGGGCTGTCCGCTCGGCAATCCCATCCCCGACTTCAACGATCACGTCTGGCACGGGCGCTGGAAGCAGGCGCACGCGTACCTCGCGGCGACGAACAACTTCCCCGAGTTCACGGGGCGGCTCTGCCCGGCACCGTGTGAGGCCGCCTGCGTCCTCGAGATTCGTGAGGGTGACGCGGTCACGATCAAGCAGATCGAGGTCTCGATCGTCGATCGCGCCTGGGAGGAGGGCTGGGTCGTTCCGCGCCCTCCCGCGCATCGCAGCGGACGCACCGTCGCGGTGATCGGCTCGGGCCCGGCCGGTCTCGCGTGCGCGCAGCAGCTCGCACGTGCCGGTCACGCAGTCACGGTCTTCGAGCGCGACGAGGCGGCCGGCGGGCTCGTCCGGTTCGGTGTGCCCGAGTTCAAGATCGAGAAGCGCCTGATCGAGCGACGCCTGGCGCAGCTCGAGGCCGAGGGCGTTCGGCTACGTTACGGCGTCGAGGTCGGCGTGGACGTCTCGGCTGCCGAGCTCCGCGCGACGCACGACGCTGTCGTCGTTGCCACCGGCTCACGTGTCCCGCGGGATCTCCCGGTCGAGGGACGCGAGCTCGGCGGCGTTCATTACGCGATGGAGTACCTCTACGAGCGCGCGCGGGCGATCGCCTCCGAGGTCGGAACGGAGGGTGAGCTCGCGCCAGCTGCCCCGAAGCAGCCGATCACTGCCGCCGGGAAGCACGTCGTCGTGATCGGTGGCGGGGACACGGGAGCCGACTGCGTTGCGAATGCCCACCGCGAGAAGGCGGCATCCGTGACCCAGATCGAGGTGCTCGGCGAGCCGCCCGAGAAGCGGCCCGACGACCTCACTCCGTGGCCTAGGTGGCCGATGAAGCTGCGCACCTCGTATGCCCTGAAGGAGGGGGGCGAGCGGGACTTCGCGATCTCGACGACGCGCTTCTCCGGCTCGGGCGGCAACGTCCGGCAGATCCACTGGGCGCACAACGACGGCGCGCCTCCGTTCTCAGTAATCCCGGGCACCGAGGAGTCGCGGCCGGCGGAGCTCGTGCTGCTCGCGATGGGCTTTCTCCACCCGGAGCAGTCGCTGCTCGAGCAGCTCGGCGTCGAGCGCGACGGCCGCGGCAAGGTTGACGCGCCGAGTTACACCACGTCGGTGGACGGCGTCTTCGCGGCCGGTGACGCACGGCGTGGACAGTCGCTGATCGTCTGGGCGATCAACGAGGGCCGCCAGTGCGCGGAACAGGTCGACCGCTGGCTCCTTCGTAAGCTGCGATGAGAGAGCGTATCGCAGCGTACGAAGGAGCAGTTCCTGATCGCCACGCTCCGCGTGGATCCTGAAGCCGGGAAGCTGCGCTGAGAGAGCGTATCGCAGCGTACGAAGGAGCAGTTCCTTGTTGCCACGCTCCGCGTGGATCCTGAAGCCGGGAAGCTGCGCTGAGAGAGCGTATCGCAGCGTACGAAGGAGCAGTTCCTTGTTGCCACGCTCCGCGTGGATCCTGAAGTGGCTCCGGAGCGGAGCGCCTAACGGCCAACACATTTTTTCATCAACGGATGATGCTAAGATGTAGGAATGAGAACAACGGTCACGATCGACGACTCCCTGTACCGCAGAGTCACGGCGAGAGCAGCGCAGACAGGGAGGACGGTGAGCGATGTCGTCGGTGATGCGCTTCGCGAGGCGCTCCGCCCGCGCGTGAGTGAGACCCCGCCGCAGCAACTACAGGTGTTCGGCGGCAGCGGCGTCCTCCCCGGCGTCGATCTCTCGAGCAACGCCGCGCTACGCGAGCTCATGGACGAGGGCTCCGGCGTCGATGCAATGCGTTGATGTCAACATCCTCGTCTACGCCCACCGTCTGGAGTCACCCTCTCACGAGAGCTTTCGTGCCTGGCTCGAGGAGGCTCGAGCTGGACACGAGCCGCTCGGGCTCTGCGACCCCGTGCTGACCGGATTCGTCCGCGTCGTCACCCACCCTCGCGTCTTCGCGGAGCCGACACCGACGGCGGTTGCGCTCGGCTTCGTCGACGCGCTCGTGAGGTCGTCGGCCGCGACTCGGATTGCACCGGGCGAGCGTCACTGGCAGGTATTCGCGGATCTGTGCCGGCGGGTGGGTGCAGTCGGAAACATCGTGCCCGACGCCTACCTCGCAGCTCTCTCCATCGAGCAGGGCGCCGAGTGGGTAACAGCCGATCGTGGCTTCGCGCGGTTTCCAGGGCTTCGGTGGCGTCATCCGCTCGACCCGTGAGCGATCCTCATGGTTGCTATCGTCGCTTTGCGCGAAGCTGCGATCTACTGCAGGGTGACGAGGAGCCCACCGTCGACGACGAGCTCCGCCCCGTTGACGTAGCGGGCGTCTTGCGATGGTCGTTGCCGCCCCCGAGAGCCGGAAGCTTCGTCGCGCGGTCGTTCTCGCCGATCTGCTCGAGCAGGCCGACTGGGCAGGCTGACCCACCGTAGGGTTTACCCTGTGGCTGTGCCACGTGCTGTCATCCTCTCGGCCGTTCGGACGCCGATCGGCCGCTACGGCGGTGGGCTCGCGGCTGTGCGCCCGGACGATCTCGCTGCCCTCGTAGTTGCGGCTGCGGTCGAACGTGCGGGCGTCGTCGCGTCAGAGATCGAGGACTGCTGGCTCGGGTGTGCGAACCAGGCGGGAGAGGACAACCGAAACGTGGCGCGCTTCGCGGCGTTGCTCGCCGGCTTGCCCGACTCGGTCGGTGGCGTCACGGTCAACCGGCTCTGTGCCTCGGGGCTTGCCGCCGTCGTCGGAGCCTGTCACGCGGTGATCGCCGGGGACGGTGAGCTGTTCGTAGCGGGCGGTGTCGAGTCGATGACGCGGGCGCCGCTCGTGACGGCGAAGCCGGATCCCGCCGACCCGGACGCCGAGCGTCCCACCTACGACACGACCCTCGGCTGGCGTTTCGTCAATCCGCGCTACGGGGAGCGCTCCTCGAGCGAGGCAATGGGCTCGACCGCGGAGAACGTCGCCGAGCGGTGGGCCGTCACGCGCGAGGATCAGGATGCGTTCGCGTTTCGCTCGCACATGCGCTTTGCGGCTGCGAACGAGGCCGGCCGTTTCGACGACGAGCTCGTCCCCGCCGGCGACCTCGTCCGGGACGAGCACCCCCGGCCCGATACGACGTTGGAGAGGCTTGGCTCCCTCCGTCCGGCGTTCCGTGAAGGTGGGAGCGTCACGGCCGGCAACTCGAGTGGGATCAACGACGGCGCCGCAGCGCTCGTGATCGCGAGCGAGGAGAAGGCGTGGGCTCTCGGGATCGAACCACTCGGGATCTTCGGTGGATCGGCTGTCGCAGGCGTCGACCCGGCCGTGATGGGCATCGGCCCGGTGCCGGCGGTACGTAAGCTCCTCGCGCGCTCGGGCGTCGCCATCGCTGACCTCGACCTCGTCGAGCTGAACGAGGCCTTCGCGTCGCAGTCGCTCGCTGTCTGTCGCGAGCTCGGTCTCGACGAAGAGCGCGTCAACGTCAACGGTGGCGCGATTGCGCTCGGCCATCCTCTCGGGATGAGCGGCGCCCGGCTCGTCGTCTCGCTCCTCCACGAGCTCCGGCGCCGCGACGGCCACTTGGGCCTCGCGACCCTGTGTGTCGGCGTGGGGCAGGGGCAGGCGGCGCTGTTCTACCGCTGAACAGGCTCAGGCGCCGAGGAACAACCGTGCGGCCGGGTTGCCCGTCTCCTCGGTGTACGGATACCCGAGTGCCTTCAACGACTCTCGGAACGCGCGCCGCTCGCCGGGCGGAACCTGGATCCCTGCGAGCACGCGACCGTAGTCGGCACCGTGGTTGCGGTAGTGGAAGAGGCTGATGTTCCACCCCTGACTCATCGCCTCGAGGAACCGCATCAGCGCGCCGGGCCGCTCCGGGAACTCGAAGCGGTAGAGCACCTCGTTCGGTGCGTTCGCGGGGCCGCCGACGAGGTGCCGGACGTGAGTCTTCGCGAGCTCGTTGTCGGTCAGGTCGAGGGTCTTGATCCCTGTGCGCTCGACGGCGCGCAGGAGCCTGTCCTTCTCCGTGTTGTTTCGCACGCTCATCCCGACGAAGACATGGGCTTCGGCCGGGTCGCCGTAGCGGTAGTTGAACTCGGTGATGTTGCTGCGGCCGAGCAGGCTGCAGAACGTCCTGAAGCTGCCGGGACGCTCCGGGATCGTGGCTGCGAAGACCGCCTCCCGCGCCTCGCCGAGGTCGGCCCGCTCGGCGACGAAGCGCAGCCGGTCGAAGTTCATGTTGGCGCCGCAGAGCACGGTGACGAGGTTGCGGCCCGTCACCTTCTCCCGCTTGACCCAGCGCTTCGCACCGGCGACGCCGAGCGCTGCAGACGGTTCGACGATCGCGCGCGTGTCCTCGAAGACGTCCTTCATCGCAGCGCACAGCTCGTCGGTGTCGACGAGGATCATCTCGTCGACGTACTTGCGCGCGAGCCGGAACGGCTCGACGCCGACCTGCTTCACCGCGACTCCGTCGGCGAACAGGCCGACGTGGGGGAGCGTGATCCGGCGGCCCGCTCTGAGCGAGCGATCCATCGCGTTCGCATCCTCCGGCTCGACGCCGATGATGCGGATCTCGGGTCGCAGGCGCTTTACGTAGGCCGCGATCCCGCCGATCAGCCCACCGCCTCCGACAGCGACGAAGATCGTGTCGATCGGCTCGCGTAGCTGCCGCAGGATCTCCATTGCGATGGTGCCCTGCCCCGCGATCACGTCGGGGTCGTCATAGGGGTGGATGAAGGTCAGCTTCCGGCGGCGGACGATGCGCATCGCCTCGGCGTAGGCGTCATCGTAGGAGTCGCCCTCGAGCACGACCGTGGCGCCGAGTGCGGCGACGGAGTCGACCTTGATCTGCGGCGTCGTCACCGGCATCACGATCGTTGCGCTGGTGCCGAGCCGCTGTGCAGCGAGCGCGACGCCCTGGGCGTGGTTTCCGGCCGACGCGGCGACGATGCCCCTGCGCAGGGTTGCGGGCGGCAGCCGCGACATCTTGTTATAGGCGCCCCGGAGCTTGAACGAGAAGACGGACTGGAGATCCTCGCGCTTGAGCAGCAGCCGGTTCCCGAGCCGCTTCGAGAGGAGCGGCGCCTCCTGCAGCGGCGTCTCGACGGCAACGTCGTAGACGTTCGCGTTGAGGATTGCCTCCAGGTAGTCGATCTCGGATGCGGATCGCGGCATTGGCCGCTCATCGTACGTCAGGCGGCGCGCACAGCCCGCCAGGGTGGCGTCGAGTCGAAGTCGAGGTAGAGCGTAGTCGCGAGCTCGATCATCTCCGCGTCCACCGCGTCACGAACGAGCGATCCCCGATGAAGACGGAGCGAGTGGTACTGCGCGGGCGCGCGGCCGATCACGTCTGCGTGCGTGGGCTCGGCCCGCATGGGCGCCGTGTCGGTGCCGGCCGCGAAGCCAACGAGACGGCATCGAACGCTGGCGCGCCACTCATCGCGGAGCCTCCCAGCTCGAGATCGTTCCGTCACGAGCGAGTAGCGTCCAGCCCTCTCGGCGCAGGGCTGCCTCCGCGCGGCCGGCGCAATCGGCCGCGAACCAGCCGCTCTGCCTGTAGAGCCCCCGGTGCACGGCGACGAAACGTACTCCGAGGTCGGACGGCAGCGAGCCGTATCCGCAGGAGAGGCCCCGCAGCCCGCGGGAGAGGAGCTCCGATGCCATCGCCGCCGTCGTCGAGTACCCCTGGGGCCGTTCGCGCGGCGACTGCCGAGCGTAGGCGAGGTAGACGCTCCCGAAGTGAATCCCCGGATTGAACACGGGCAGCTCGAGCAGTCGTCCGCCCCCCGGGAACGCCGCGTATGCGGCGTTGGTGCGATCCGGCATCACGGCACCGAACACCGGCACGCGCAGGTCGAGCGCAAGCGCGACGAGCAGCACGGTCACGCCGCCTACCGCCAACGATCGACTCCGAGCGTGGCTGACCTTGTGGTGATTCAACACGAGGTCAACGGCGAATCCGATGAGCGCAGCGATCGCGAGACAGGCGATCGGCATCAGGCGTTCGGGAACGCGCGCGAATCGGAGTGGGGGCAGTGCCCGCCACAGCGGCTCGTAGAGCGGCACGTTCGCTCCGAGGGCGAGAACGGTCGGCACCACGGCGGCGAGCACCAGAAACGCCGCAAGGCCCGTCTTCCTCCGGACAGCCCATAGCCCGACGAGAGCGAGAAGGGGCGTCAGCCACCCGAGGAAGACGAACTCCTCGATGCCCGCGCCGACGCCCCGTGTGAAGAGATCGGAGATCTCGGCCGAGAAGTGGTCGACCTCGGTGAACCGACGACCCCCGCCGACGACGGAGTCGGCGACGACCACTTGCTGAACGACGACGGCAGCCACGGCGGCGGCTCCCGCCGCGACGCCGGCCTTCCACCATTCGGAGCGCGGTACGCGCGCCCACGCGTATCCGAGCGCGAGGATCACGGCGCCCATGGCGAGGTGGATCTGACCCGAGAGCGGAATCGCAGCGAGCGCGAGCCCTGCCCACACGAACCTTCGCCGTTCGAGAGCAAGCTGCACGGCCGGGAGGAGGAACGCGATCAGCCCGAGCAGATGCCCCGTGGACTGACCGACGCGGTAGGGCGCGAGCGCGAACACGAGCCCACCGACGAGCGCCGCCGACCGGACGAGGCCGAGAGATCGCAGCCACCAGCAGGCGACTCCACCCGCCCCGACGAAGGAGAGCAGGACGATCAGGTTGTAGGCCCAGATGTTGCCGAGGAGGTGGCGTAGAGGCCAGAACGGCGCTCCGAAGAGCCATCCCTGCAGGTTCGGCCCTGCCGTCGCCTCCGGCCTGAACGAGTACGGATCGACCCAGGGGGCGCCGCCCGTCTCGAGCTGGTGGCCCGGGAGCCAGAAGGCCCAGCCGAGCTGGAGGTGATCCCCGGCAGCCGCCTCTCCATAGCCCGCCGCAGGCCGCGCTAGATAGCGATCGTCGACGTGCTGTACCGCAGGCCACGTCGCCCAGATCGCGCAGGCCACGTAGAGCGCTAGCGCGAGAGCGACGAAGCCGCCGCGATCACGGCGTCGATGTCCGGTAGCTCGCTTCCGAGAGGCCATGACGCCCTGACCGTATCGCCCTCGATGAGGAACGCGCAGCGGGCAGGGACATCTGCCATCCCGTCGAGCTCGCGCGCGACGCCGAATCCATGGGTGGCCTCGCCGTCCCAGTCGGAGAGGAGCGGCACGCCTTCCACGCCGAGCGTGTTCGTCCAGGCCGCGTGCGACCACGGTGAATCGCGGGAGATCCCTAGCGGTCGGACGCCTGCAGCGTCGAGGTCGGCGAGCCGGTCGCGGAGGAGGAACAGCTCGTTCGTGCACGTCGTCGACCAGTCGAACGGGTAGAAGCAGAGCAGCACGAGGCTCTCGCCGGCCAGGGCCTCGGCGAGCGTTGTCGGTCCCGCGCTCGTGGCAGTCCAGACCCGGGCCGAGACGGGAATGTGGTCGCCCGACCCCAGCATCTACGCGGCGATGGTCGGCAGCGTCTCGGTCGTGATCGCGATCTCCTCGACGACCTCGCGGATGTCGCGGTTGGCGTTGAAGATGCGGAGCTGCCGGTCTGCGCTGTTGCCGCGGGCGAGGAGCTCAGCGATGCCCTCGAGCTCCCGCTCCGATCCGAGCTCGCGGGCGTGCGGTTCGATCTCTCGCACCGTGCGCCGCACGAGCTGCGCGACCGGAATCCGATTGCGGCGACCCGTCGAGAGATCCATCACAGGTGCCTCGAGCCCATAGCGTGCGGCGAGCCACTTGTTCTCGGTCGTCAGGATGCGGTGGTAGCTCGGGATCTCCTCCCCGGCGTCGAAGCGCTCGGACAGCTGCTTGACGAGCGCCTGGCAGTACGCCGTGATTGCAACGGCATCCTCGACCCGCGTCACTGCGTCGCAGATGCGAATCTCGATCGTGCCGAGCCGCGGGTGCGGCCGGATGTCCCACCAGATATGCGTGTAGTCCGCGATGCAGCCGGTGCGCTCGAGCTGGCCGACGACCTCCGCGTAGTCGGCATAGTCGCGGAATCGCGGCGGTGGCCCCGAGCGCGGGAACGAGGCAAAGACCATCTGCCTGCTCGACATCAGCCCGGTCGGCTCGCCGCGCCAGAAGGGTGAGCTCGCCGACAGCGCGAGCAGCGGAGCGAGCTGGGGCAGAAGCCCGTTCATGATCTTGATCGCCTTGTCGGGATTGTCGATCGCGACGTGGATGTGCATCCCGAAGATCAGCTCGCGGCGCGCGATGTATTGCAGCTGGTCGACGAGCTGGCGGTAGCGGTCCTTCGCCGTGATGCGCTGTCGCTCGAAGAGGCTGAACGGGTGCGTCCCGGCCGAGCCGACGCGCATGTCCTTCTCGCGGGCGACGCCGCAGACGTAGGCGCGGAGCTTCACGAGCTCGCCCATCACGTCGGCGGGCGTGTGACAGACCGGCGTCGCGATCTCGAGCACCGACTGCATCAGCTCGGGATTGATCTGTGGCTCGAGCTCGTGGCCCTCGATCGCGGCGAGCACCGTCTCGATGTGCTGGACGAGGTCGAACGAGACGCCGTCGAGAAGCTGGTACTCCTCCTCGACGCCGAGGGTGTAAGGGTCGCTCTTACCGAAGCGGTGCTCGAGCACGCTCGCCGTCGAGCCCGTCCCGCTCGAGCCCTTGCCGGTGATGTCCTCGGGAATCAGCTGCTTGCTCATTCGACGACGGCCTCCGCCTCGATCTCGACCTTCCACGTGGGGTCGAGCAGCCCCGTCACGACGCAGGTCGTTGCAGGCCGGATGTCGGCGAAGACCTCGCCATGGGCGCGTGCAACGTCCTCGAAATCTGCCGCGTCGGTGATGAACAGCCGCGTCCGCACGACGTCTTCGACGCTCGCCCCAGCCTGAGCGAGCGCTCCGGCAATGATCGAGAGGCAGAGTCGCGCCTGCCCGTAGGCGTCCACGGGCGTCGGTGAGCCGTCCGGCGCGATCGGCGCTGTGCCCGCGACATGAACGGTCGAACCGACGACGACTGCGCGTGAATAGCCGGCGATCGGCTCGAAGGGCGAATGTCCCGAGATCAGGCGGCGCTCCATCGCCTCGGTAGTATCGCTGATCGAACGTGGACGCTCTGAGTCAGATCGACACCTGGGATGTCCCGTTCGTCGCAGTCGGCGTGACGGACGCGACGGCGACGCTCGCAACGCGTGGCGACACACGGTACGCGGTGCGTCTCGCATCGGTCTCGAAGCCCCTCAGCGCTCTCGCAGCCCTCGTGGCAGCGGAGGAGGGAGTCGTCGACCTCGACGAGCCCGCAGGCCCCCCCGGGGCGACGGTTCGCCACTTGCTCGCTCACGCCTCGGGACTTCCTTTCGAGGGCACGGATCCGATCGCGCCTCCCGGAACGAGGCGAATCTACTCCAACGAGGGGTTTGCCGTTCTCGGGGCGTGCCTGGCCGTCGCCGCCGAGATGGAGTTCGCGGACTATGTGCGTGAGGCGGTCTGCGAGCCGCTCGGGGTCTCCCTCGATCCGCGCGGACATCCCGGGGCGGGCATGCACGGCTCCGTCGATGACCTTCTCGCCTTCGCCCGCGAACTGCTTGCGCCCACTCTCATTGCCGGCGAGACGCATGACGAGATGGTGGCGGTTCAGTTTCCCGGCCTCGACGGAGTCCTGCCCGATTTTGGTCGCTTCAGACCGCTCGACTGGGGGCTTGGTGTCGAGTTGAAGGGCGACAAGGTCGGCCACTGGTCCGGTGCGCTGACGTCGCCGAGGACGTTCGGGCACTTCGGCGGCAGTGGAACCTTCCTCTGGGCCGATCCCGAGCGAGGGCTCGCGTGCGTCGCGTTGACCACGCGACCATTCGGGGAGTGGGCGAAGGCCGCCTGGCCGCCACTCTCGGACGCAGTGATCCGAGAGCTCGGCTCCTGATACAACCCATGGCCGTGGCCGATCCCATCATCACGCTCGAGGGTGTCTCGAAGTCCTTCGGCGCCACCCAGGCGGTCAGCAACGTTTCGTTCCAGGTGATGCCCGGTCGATGCGTCGGCTGGCTCGGCCCTAACGGATCCGGGAAGACGACCCTTATTCGCTGCATGCTCGGCCTCGCCCGCACGACGACCGGCATGATCACCGTTCGCGGCCACGCGATCCCCGGGGACGTGCGCCAGGCGCTCACGCGCGTCGGCGCGATCGTCGAGGAGCCGCGCTTCTACCCGTACCTGAGTGGGAAGGCCAACCTCGAGGTCGCGGCGAAGTTCGTGGGCGGGGATGCCGCAACGCGCATCGACTGGGCACTCGAGCGCGTCGACCTCGTCGATCGCAGCGGCAGCAAGGTCAAGGAGTATTCCCTCGGCATGCGACAGCGACTCGGGGTCGCGCGGAGCCTGCTCAACGATCCCGAGCTGCTGATCCTCGACGAGCCGTCGAACGGGCTCGATCCCGCAGGGATCGTCGAGTTCCGCCGGATGATCCGTTCGTTCGTGGAGGACGATGGACGCACCGTGTTCATCTCCTCGCATCTCCTCGATGAGGTGCAGAAGATGGCCGATGACATTGCGATCGTGCAGTCCGGCAAGCTCGTTCTTCACGGTTCGGTCGACCAACTCGTCGCGGAGGGGCGGCAGTCGATGCGGCTGCGCGTCGACGATCCCGTGCGGGCGGAGGAAACGCTCTACCGCCTCGGGCTCGTGACGGGGATCGAGCAGGGCGAGCACGGCAACCTCGAGCTCACCGGCGAGCGGATCGACGACGCGAAGGCGATTCTGATCACGCGATCCCTCGTCGAGGCGGGCGTCGGTGTGATCGAGATCGCGCGCGAGAGCGAATCGCTCGAGCAGCGCTTTCTCGAGATCACGTCGGGCCTGCCGCTCGAGGGCGAAGGCGAGAGATCCTCATGATCTCTGCCACGCTGCGCACGATCACCGGCCGGAAAGGCAGCTTCCTCGGGGGCACGACTTTCGTCCTCGTCACGGTCGTCATCGTGATCGCCGCCAACATCGTTCTCCACGAGCTGCGTCCAGGGCGAAACCCGTCCATGGGTGGCCAGGGGATGCTCGACGGCGTCGGTGGTGCCCTCTTTATCTTCGGGGTCGTCGTCGCGATCCTGATCGGGTCGCTCGCAGGCTCGTACGACGTCGCGCAGGGGACGATGCGCTACCTCGTGATCACGGGCGCAAGGCGTGGGCAGATCTACGCGGCGCGGATCGTGGCTGTTGTCCTGGCCGTGCTTCTCATGCTCGTTGTTCCCGTCGCGCTCGGGGCGATCCTGGCCTCGGCGCTGCCACACACCGCGGCCGACAGCATCACCTCGGGTGAGCTCGTCGACTACGTCTGGACGGCTGTTCTCTTCGCCGTCGTCTTCGGTTTGATCAGCATGGGCATTGGCTCGCTGCTGCGTTCGAACGGGCCGGCGATCGCGATCTCGCTCGTCTTTTCGATTGGCTTCACGCCGCTCCTTCTTCTCCTCTACAGCCTGAGCGAAACGCTGGGGGACGCGACGTTGGCGAGCTCTCTCGACCGGATCAGCGGCGGCGACGACGGGCTACCGATCGCGGTGGCCGGCGTGTCGGTTGTGATGTGGGTCGCGGTGTTTCTCGGGTTCGGAGCGGTGCGGGTGCACCGCGACGAGTACTGACGTCGACCAGCCCTGACGTCGACCAGCCCTATTCGTCGTCGGCGTAGAGCGGCCGCAGGAGCTCGTTGAACGTCTCCTCGTCGCAGCTCGCGACGACGCAGGTCGTCATCGCGGTGACCGTGGCGGTGCGCTCGACACCGAGGAGGGGCGCCACCTCGCCGAAGGTCTCGCCCGGCCGCATGATGCCGCGCGCGCCGAGGCCCTCCTGCGTGACGCCGGCCATACCGGAGAGCAGCACGTAGAAGCGGTCGGTGCTCTCGCCCCCCGTGACAATCCTCTTGCCGCCGGCGAACTCCTCCCGCACCATGCGCTCGGCGAGCTTGGCGATCGTCTCGCCGGGGAGCGATCCGAACAGCCCGATTCGTTGGAGCTCGGTGACCGACGCGGGGACGTGACGTGGGCTCATGGTCGTACGGTAGCGAGGTTCGTTTCTGACCCCGAGGCACAGCGAGCCGACTCGTGGCCGGCTCGCTGTGGGGGGGCGAAGTGTCGGGCTTACGCTGCGGTGAGGCCGAGCGTGCGCTCGATCGCGCCCTTGGGCTGGGCGCCGATCACCGAGACAGACGGCTCGCCGTCGCGGAACAGGATCATCGTGGGGATCGAGGCGATCCCGAAGCGCTCGGCGAGCTCTCGCTCCTCGTCGATGTTCACCTTGACGAGCTTCAGCGCACCGGCCTGCTCCTCGACGATGCGGTCGAGGATTGGGGCGACAGCGTGGCACGGGCCACACCACTCGGCCCAGAAATCGACGAGCACGGGGACGTCACTCTGGAGTACTTCCTGCTCGAACGTGTCGTTCTTGACTGCAGTTGCCATGTGTTCCTTTCGGGTTCTTCGTGGAGCTGATCTGTGTCGGAGCTACCGCGAATCGTTACTGAAGTTGGGGTTCACCTCTGTACAACGAAAGGCTGTCGCGGCGTGTTCCCTAGAATCGGGTGATGTTCGCACCCCTGCCGGACAAGCCCGACCACGATGCGCTCGAGCGGGAGATCCTCACGCTCTGGGAGAGCAGGGAAACGTTCGCTCGCTTGAGGGAACTGAACGCGGAGGGGCCACGCTTCAGCTTCTTCGACGGGCCCGTCACGGCGAACAAGTCGCTTGCCGTGCACACGTCGTGGGGGCGGACGCTGAAGGACGTCTTCCAGCGCTACAAGGCGCTCCGCGGCTACCACCAGCGCTACCAGAACGGATTCGACTGTCAGGGACTCTGGATCGAGGTCGGTGTCGAGCGGGAGCTCGGGCTCAACTCGAAGCGCGAGATCGAGGAGTTCGGGCTTGCGGAGTTCTCACGCCGCTGCCGCGAAGTCGTCGTCAAGTCGGCTGACGAGATCACGGAAGGCTCGATCAGGCTCGGCCAGTGGATGGACTGGGGCCGCGACTACTTTACGTTCTCGGACACGAACATCGAGTACATCTGGAAGTTCCTCCGGATCGTCCACGAGAAGGGGTGGCTCTTCAAGGGTCACCGCGCGACCGAATGGTGCCCGCGCTGCGGCACGTCGATCTCGGCGCACGAGCTGCACGGCAGCTATGTCGATCGCGTCGATCCGTCGCTCTTCGTGCGCTTCAGGCTCCTCGACCGTCCGGGTGAGGCCGTCGTGATCTGGACGACGACGCCCTGGACGCTCCCGGCCAACGTCGCAGCGGCTGTCAATCCCGACTCGACGTACGGGCGCCTCGAAAACGGCGACTGGGTCGCCGTTGCGCGCTATCCCGACGAGACGTTCGTTGAGCAGCTCCCCGGCGCTGAGCTCGTCGGCTGGCGCTACGAGGGGCCGTTCGACGCTCTCGGCCCCGGCAGCGAGGTTGAGCACCGGGTGATCCCGTGGCACGACGTCTCGATGGAGGACGGAACCGGGGTCGTCCACATCGCCCCTGGCTGTGGTGCCGAGGACTTCGAGCTGTCGAAGACGTTCGATCTCGACGTGATCGCTCCGGTCGACGAAGCCGGCCACTTCTACCTCGCGTTCGGCTGGCTCCACGGCCTCTCGACCGGCGATGCGGCAGAGCAGATCATCGGCGACCTCGATGACCGCGGGCTGCTCGTCGAGGCCAAGCAACACGAGCATCGGTACCCGGAGTGCTGGCGTTGCCACACGCCGCTCATCTTTCGGCTTTCGGACGACTGGTTCATCGGCGTCGCCGAAGTACGGCAGCCGCTGCTCGATGCGAACGCGACCGTTGAGTGGACGCCCGAGTACATGGGCAAGCGCATGGACGACTGGCTCCGCAACATGGGCGACTGGAACATCTCCCGTCGCCGCTACTACGGCCTGCCGTTGCCGTTCTACCCGTGCTCGTGCGGGCACCTGAACGTGATCGGCTCCCGCGCCGAGCTCGAGGAGCGAGCCGTCGAGGGGCTCGACCTGCTCGAGGAGTTGCGCCGGCCCTGGATCGACGCGGTGCCGATCCGGTGTGAAGCCTGCGGCGAGGCCGTGACGCGGATCGAGGAGGTCGGTGACGTCTGGCTCGACGCCGGAATCGTCCCCTTCTCGACGCTCGGCTGGGAGAACGCGGAGTTCGTCCCTGAGGGATACGGAACGGGCGCCGCGAACGGCCTGACGACCGCTGATCTGCCCACCCACGAGACCTGGGAGGAGTGGTTTCCGGCCGACTGGGTCTCCGAGATGCGAGAGCAGATCCGGCTCTGGTTCTACTCGCAGCTCTTCATGTCGGTTGCCCTCACCGGCCGCGCGCCGTTCCGGAAGGTGCTCGGCTACGAGAAGATGCTCGACGAGCACGGCAAGGAGATGCACGGCTCCTGGGGCAACATGATCAGCGCCACCGACGCGTTTTCGCGTATGGGAGCCGACGTGATGCGCCTGCAGTACTGCTCCCAGCCGCCTGACCGGAATCTCCTCTTCGGCTTCGGCCCGGCGCAGGAGATCAAGCGGCGGCTCCTGACGCTGTGGAACTCCACGAAGTTCCTCGCCGACTACGGCGCGATCGAGTCGTTTCAGCCGGTCTACGCCGACCTCGAGCAGGGCGGGCCCGACGCCGATCTCCAGCCGCTCGACCGCTGGCTCGTGGAGCGGACGGCGCAGCTCGTCGCCGAGGCGGAGGCCGGGTACGAGCGCTGGTTGACGGTGGATGTGACTCGCGCCTTCGAGGCCTACGTCGACGACCTCTCGAACTGGTACATCCGCCGCTCCCGACGGCGCTTCTGGGAGGGTGAGCAGGCTGCGCTCCGCACGCTCTGGTTCGGGCTCGTTCAGGCGCTTCGTGTGATTTCGCCGGTGATGCCGTTCCTTGCCGAGCACCTCTGGCAGGCGCTCGTCACCGACGTCGTCCAGGGTGCGCCGGATTCGGTGTTCCTCGCCGGTTGGCCCGAGGCACGCACGCCGGATCTCGCGTTGCTCACGGAGGTCGACGAGCTGCGGCGCGTCGTCGCGCTTGGGCACCAGGCGCGATCAGCGTCAGGGCTCAAGCTCCGCCAGCCCCTGCGACGGATCGTTGTCGAGGGTGCTCCTCTCGCAGCCGCGCACGCCGACGAGATCGCCGAGGAGCTCCGTGTGAAGGAGGT
>JAJAZN010000231.1 GCA_026785685.1 Thermoleophilia bacterium | reverse complement strand
GACGGTGCGGCCTCCCGATGGTGTGACCATGTGTTGTCGCTCTGTGGCGCGGCTTGGCAATCGCCTGTCTGGTCTCGGGCGGGACGAGCGCGGGTTCACGTTGAGCGAGATGGTCGTCACGATGGCGATCATGGGCGTCGTTATCGGTGCCGTTGCAACACTCTTTACGTCGGGTACGTCGGCCTCGGTGGATCTCAACCTGCGCTTCGCCTCGCAGTCAGAGGCGCGGCTTGCGCTCGACACGTTCAGGCGAGAGGTGCACAACGCCTGCGACGCGACCGTTTCGGGCGGCACGTCTGTGACCCTGAGGACGTTGACGTCCGGCTACGCCTGCACGACGAACAGCTCGACGTGGTGCACATCGGGCTCCGGGAGTCGCTATGGGCTTTACCGCAAGACCGGTGCGACCTGTGACGCGACAGGAATTCGCAGGGGGGACTACCTGATCGCGCCATCGATCTTCGCCGTCACCTCTCCGGCTGCGGGAACATATCTCCTCAAGAAGGTAGGGATCGACATGACCGTGAACCAGAAGCCGTCAATCGCGCGGCTTGGCTACCGCGTCGAGGATTCGATCGCGCTTCGCAACGGAGCGCGATCGTGATCGGCATCAGGTGGCGCAGCTCGGCAACCTTCCTGCATGACGAGGCCGGAATGGCGCTCGTGATGGCGATCGGAGTGATGGCCACGATCGCGATCATGGGAGGCTCGCTCGTCCTCTTCTCGACGTCGAACGAGGGCACGGCGAACCGCTCGCGGTCCGACCATCGTGCCTACAGCCTCGCGCAGACGGGCATCGACAGCGCGGTCGCGCAGCTCGCAAACGGGTCGAGCTCGGCGATCATCACCTCGACGTTCTTCAACTCGCTCACGAAGACAACCAGCTTCGGCACGGGTGAGTCGGCCACATGGACACCCACCCTCGTCACGACGGCGGTCGGCGCCTTGACGCAATACAAGTGGACGATCAGCTCGTCCGGCACGGTCCCCAACCCGGGGGGCGCCGGCTCGATTTCACGCACCGTTACTGCTGACGTGCGGCTGAAGCCGACGACGACCCAGACGATCAACGCGAGCGCCTGGAGGTATGTCTACTCGTGGAAGACGGGCGATCCCGATGGTTGTGACATGGAGCTCCCGAATAACCCGAGCGTGCAATCTTCGTTCTACGTCGCCGGGAACTTCTGTCTCGATAACAACAGCTCCGTGCTCGGGCCGACGACCGGCAACCCCGAGGTCAATGTGAATGTGCGTGGCAATATCGTCCTGCTCAAGAGCGGCAACGACGTCGGGACGGCTGCCCGCCCGCTGACGAGCCTGAACGTCGGCGGCGCCTCGGGCTGCAAATTCCGTGCGAATCCCTACCACAACCCCTGCACCTCCGCCGATAACACGCGACCCAACTCGACCCTCGGCTCGGCGATCGCGCAGCCGGTCGCGAACTTCGTCGACTGGTACACGGTGGCAAGCCCCGGGCCTGCCAACCCGTGTGAGGTCACGAGCGGTACCCCGCCGACGTTCGACACCGACGGGACGAACGGTAACGGAGCCCTGACGAACGTGGTTCAGCTCGACTCGATGGCCAGCTTCACCTGCCGCACAGGGCTTGGCGAGCTCTCCTGGAACCTGTCCACGTTGACATTGACGGTCAACGGCACGATCTTCATCGACGGCAGCATCAGTCTGTCGAGCGGGTCGATCGTCCAGTACGACGGTCTGGGCGCGATCTACCTGAGCGGCACGTTTTACATGCGCCAGACGCAACTCTGCGGACTGGTTTCCGCAGGGACATGTGACAACACGAACTGGAACGCAGCGCAGGACGTGCTCCTGATCGCTGCCAAAGGCCCGCAGGACTTCACCGCGTGCACGCAGTGCAGTGCCCTGCTCGAGCAGAGTGCGCAGTTCCAGGGGGCGCTCTACGGCGAGTACAACCTGGGCTTCCAGAATAACTCCGAGGTGCAAGGACCGATGGTCGCCAAGGAGGAGTTGATCCAGAACAGCTTCACATTCAACTACATCCCCACCATCGTCAACGTCCCGTTCGGGACGCCGGGGAACACGATCACGACCTACTCGGTGATCTCACCAACCAACTACGGAGGCTAACGGCGACAGGTCAGCGATTTCACCTGAGGGGGTGTTGCGGGAAAGGACGACGAAGTCATGCGGCTCTGCACTCTCCTCGGGGGATCTCTCTTTCGCCTCCGGAACGGCATCACCGACGGGCGTGGTATGGCGCTCGTCATGGCGATCGGGGTCATGGCGACCCTCGCGATCACGGGCGATTCGCTTGTTCTCTATTCGACGTCGAATGAGGGAACAGCCAACCGGTCGCTCGCTGAACAGAAGGTGCAGGCGGCGACGCAGGCCGGCATCGACAATGCCGTTGCGGTTCTCGGCGCGCAGACGATAACGGGCATCAAGAGCGCGACCGTCTTCTCGAGTCTCTCGGCAGGGAACCGAGCCGCGACTATAAACGGGTTACGGTGACGTGGAATGGAACCTTGAGTGACAACCCAACCGGTCTCCTGCACGACTACAAGTGGCAGCTCACGGCAACCGGCACCATGGCGAACCCGTCGGGTTCCGGTGCGCTCTCGCGCTCGATCACGGCTGATGTGCCGCTCATTCCGAAATCGACGCAGGCGACATCGGGCAGCGCATGGAACTACATCTACTCGTGGCAGCCGAGCACGTGTGGCGGCAGCGCGAACAACTCCGATCTGAGAACCAACATGTACTTCGAGGGCGACTTCTGCATGTCGAACAACTCGCAGTTGACGGGCGCGGTGAGCTTGATTGTGCACGGCAAGACGACGATGACGAGCCCACAGAACGCCATCGGCACCTCCGGGACGCCTCTTGCGCAGAACTTCATGAAGCTGGGTTGCTCGTCGAAGTCGAACAGCACGCTGCACACCCCGTGCACCTCGGCCGACAAGGTCTACCCGAACTCGGTCTCCACAGGTGTTCCCGTGATTCCGCGTCCGGTTGCCTCCTTCACCGACTGGTATACGGTCGCCAGTCCGGGGCCGGCAAACGGGTGCGGCACCGGCTCCACGGGAACGCTGCCGGTCTTCGACAACAACACCACCCTCGACGGGTCGCTCCCGACCGCCGCGAACCTGACGCCGAACACCGCCTACGACTGCATCACCCCGAAGGGCCGTCTGAAGTGGGTTCCCGGCAGCCCCGGTACGTTGATGATCAGCGGCACCGTGTTCTTCGACGGGCCTGGCCAGATGAGCGGAAGCGCCAACTACGACGGACAGGGCGCCGTGTACTTCAACGGCAGCTGGACGATGTGGCAGAACAACCTGTGTGCGATCTACACGGGCTCCAACTGCAACACCACAGCGGGCGCCTGGACGGGTGCCCCGGACATTCTGGTGATCGTTGCGAACGGGACTACCTCGATCGGGCAATCGACGTTTCAGGGAGCGCTGTACTCGAACGGGCAGGTGACGGTCTCGAACAGTGCCCAGGTGCAGGGGCCGATCGTCGCGACCGTCTTCGACCTCCAGAACCAGACGGGGACTAACATCTTCCCGCTCAACATGGCCGTGCCGTTCGGCACCCCGACTCCGACCAACGACATCACGGAATGGACGATGACCCCACCCGTGAACTACGCAGGCTAGGAACCCGGCGTCAAGCCACGGCCGCTCCATGCCGATGAGTCTGCCATGAGTGTTGCCTTCGCAGCAGTCGCGTTCGCCCCGGGGCTCGCCATCGGCAGCTTCCTCAACGTCATCGCGTCGAGGGTGCCGCTGCGGCGGTCGGTCAGCGACGGCCGCTCGGCGTGCATGAGCTGCTCGCACGAAATCGCGGCGTACGACAACATCCCGCTCCTCTCGTGGGTCCTGCTCCGGGGACGCTGCCGGCACTGCCAGGCGTCCATCCCGGTGCGCTACCCGGTAGTCGAGCTCACGACCGCACTCCTCGTCGCAGCCTCGGTGCTGCGCTTTGGCCTCACTGCGGAGGGAGTCGTCGCGTCGTTCTTCGTCGTCGTCCTCGTGGCGATCTCGGCGATCGACATCGAGTACCGCATCGTTCCCAATCGGATCGTGGTTCCGGCAGCGGTGATCGTGCTTGTAGCGCAGACGATTCTCGCGCCGAGCCCTGAGTGGTTGCTCGGCGCCGTTGGGGCCTCGGGGTTTCTCTTCGTTGCCGCACTCGCGTATCCCAAGGGAATGGGCATGGGTGACGTCAAGCTCGCATTCTTGCTCGGCGCGATGCTCGGGCGCTCGGTGACGGTCGGCCTGATGATCGGGTTCCTCGCCGCCCTCGTGCCGGCAGCCGTCCTCGCCGTGAGGCACGGCTCGAAGGCGCGTAAGATCGCGGTCCCGTTCGCCCCGTTTCTCGCGTTCGGAGCGATCGTCGCGCTCTTCGCCGGCGAGGCCGTTCTCGACTGGTACCTCGGCATTCTCGGCTGAGATCTCACGGCCCGATCGGGCCTAGCAGCTCAACCGTCGGGTCTGTTCTGCCGATACCTCGTTTGAGGGAACATCCGCATGAACTTCGAGCCCGCCGGCCCACTGCGCACGTCCACCAACCTCGGCGATCCCGCCGGGTCAGGGCAGCGCGGGCCTGACGGGCTGGGAGCGGCCGGGTTCGACACGATCGCAGACCTCGTCGCCGAGCTCGTGGCGGCAACAGAGCTTCTCCCGCGCGACCGGCTGGCAGCCGCGCGCGGACGCGCAGGTACGGGATCTCTTGCCGAGGCGATTCGCGACGAGGGTTACGCGGTCGCCGAGGGAATCGCGCGGTCTCTCGCTCGCCGCTACAGCGTCCCGTTCGTGAACCTTCAGGACGACCGCGTCTCGCCCGATGCGGCCGAGCTCATTCCCCTGCGCACGCTGCAGCGGGTCGTCGCGATCCCCGTGTCTCGCCGCGACCAACGGCTTCGGGTCGCGGTCGCCGACCCCGGAAATATCCACGGAATCGACGAGTTGCGGCTCGCGACCCGGTATCACGTCGACGTCGTCGTCGCGAGTCGGGAAGACATTCTCGCCGAGCTCGAACGGCGAGCACGTCAGAGCGAGGTCATGGAGACGCAGTCTGCGCTCGACGACTTCGACATCGTCGACGAGAGCGAAGACGATCTCGAGGTCGACGACGGGGTCTCCGACGCGCCGCTCGTCCGACTGGTCAACTCGATCATCATGCAGGCAGCCACCGACGGGGCAAGCGATATTCACTTCGAGCCGCAGGAGGACGCCCTCCTCGTGCGCGTTCGTGTCGACGGTGTCCTCAACGAGGTGCAGCGCATTCCCAAGCGTATGGCCAACGGCGTCACCACGCGACTGAAGGTGCTAGCCAAGCTCGATATCGCCGAGCGTCGTAAGCCGCAGGACGGGCGCATCTCGCTCAATGCCCGGACGGTCGGCCGTCTTCTCGACATCCGTGTTGCAGTCTTGCCGACGGTCGAAGGAGAGCAGGTCGTCATGCGGCTCATCGACAAGTCGCGCAAGACCCCGACGCTCGAGTCGCTCGGTCTGTCGGAAACGATGCGTGACAAGATCTCCGACATCATTCGGCGGCCCACGGGCGCCCTTCTCGTCACCGGACCGACAGGGTCGGGAAAGTCGACGACGCTCTACGCCGGGCTCGCGGAGATCAATCGGCCCGAGATCAACATCATCACGGTCGAGGATCCGGTCGAGTACCGGCTGCAGGGAATCAACCAGGTGCAGATCAACGTCAAGGCCGACATGACCTTTGCCGCTGCGCTGCGTTCTATCCTTCGATCGGACCCCGACGTGATCATGGTCGGCGAGATCAGAGACGGCGAGACCGCCAAGATGGCGATCGAGTCGGCGCTCACCGGCCACTTCGTGCTCTCGACCCTGCATACGAACGATGCGCCCGGCGCACTCACTCGCCTCAACGAAATGGGAGTCGAGCCCTTCCTCGTCGGCTCGGCGGTGTCCGCAGTGCTCGCGCAGCGCCTCGCGCGCAAGCTCTGCTCGAACTGTTGCGAGATGTACACCCCAACCACCGAGGAGCTGATGGGAGCGAGAATCTCGTCCGACATGGCCGCTGCCCGTGAGGGCATGGTGCTCTATCGGAAGGTCGGTTGCCCGCGATGCAACAGGAGCGGGTACAAGGGCCGGGTCGGCATCTTCCAGCTACTGATCATGAACGATGAACTGGAGACGCTTGCAGCACACAACGCCCACAGGGACGAGATCGAGCGCTCGGCTGCGGCCTCCGGAATGCGGTCACTCTGGGACGACGGAATCGCAAAGGCCGCCGCCGGCCTGACGTCGCTCGAAGAGCTTGCGCGCGTCGTGTCGAGTTTCTGATCGGGATGCGCGATGGAAGAGCATATCGCGCATCCCGATCAGATCTGTTTGTTGCCGCGCTGCGCGCGGATCCTGAAGCCGGGAACCTACGGTTCCCCGTGACCCCTCCCTCCTGATTCCCAACAGCGTGAGCTCTGCGCCCATCGCTCCCGCGCGAGCTATGCGCAGTCGGGCACGCGATCGGAAGCCGTAGGGGCTGCCGTAGGGGCTGTCCGTAGCTCGGGATGCGCGATGGAAGAGCATATCGCGCAATTCCACTCAGAAACTCGAGATCTCTTGGCAGCAAGCATTCGCCTGGGGATGCTGCGATACGCTCTTCCATCGCAGCATCCTCAGGTGACAGTGCAGTTTAGGTATTCGAAGACGACGAGTGCCTCGTCGGCAAACCGCCGAGCGTGATCCGCAGAACCGAACGTGAACGGGCGCGTGAGGCCGGACGCGTCGTGCGATGCGGTGATCGGGAAGACGGACGTCTCGACGACAGTGCCGGCGGACGTCTGCTGACCGTGCAATGTCGCAACTACGCGGCCGTCCCTCCGGACCTCGTAGTTGAAGATCGAACGAGCGGAGCCGGCTTGCGCCGGCTCAGCTCCTACGCTTTCGGGGGGAGGGGTAGCGCTCACCGAGTTCGCGCGCCGGCATTGTGTGCCGCCTGCGCGACAACAGCCGCCTCGACCGAGCCCGGGATCTGGGTGACGATCCGGCCGGGGCGCTTGACCACGAGCATCGTGGGAGACGAGACGGGGCCGACGAACGACGCCATCGCAGCGGCGTTCTCGTCGTTCGCGACGTTCACTGCCGTGAAACCTGCTCCGGCGGCGCGCGCGCCTTGGCGTGCGACGGCGACCGCGGCGCGGTCACCGGCGGCGGGGGCAACATAGATCGAAACGACGACGACCTTCGAGTAACGGAGCTTCGACGCAATCTGTCCTGGAAGGTCGGGGAGGAGCACCACGGCAGGCTTCGCCGGGGCGTCTGGAGTTGCCCGAGTTGGTGACGGCTTCACGGCCGTCTTAGGCGGTGTTGCGACGGACGGAGCGCTGCTGTCCGTGCCGCCGATGACGCCCAGGCGGATGACCATCAGAAGAGCAAAGGCAGCGACGAGCGCGACGAGAGCGATGAGCCCGGTGCGCGGAATGCGAGTGGTGGAGGCGGCGAATGTGTTCACGCTGCTCCTATCGGCATTCGTCTGGCCGACCTTTAACCCTTGCCTCTTTCCGGCGCGCAGGCACCGGTAGCGGTCGTGAGCCGGGCACGGACCGAGTCAGCGGGCGCCGCCGGTTTCGTCGGGGACTGAACCTGCCCACCGATCGTGAAGGGGACCAACGTTCGGCGAAGCGGCCCGCCTCGGAGCTCCACGGTGTTCGGAGATCCAGGTGCCACCTCGATCGATTCGCCCCCGAACGTCACCCACACGGGCAGCGCACTTCGAGGAACGGTGAGCTGGAGCGAAGCATGACGGCAGAACCCCTTGCGCCCCGTCGCAAAGAGGCTCACCGAACCGTCGTGAGCGAGGCGCCCGTCGGCGCTCAAGCCTTCGATCGCTACCACCAATCGAGCGCGCCCGCGGGTGTGGACGAGTGCGAAATCGCCGCCGGTCGCAACTCTGCGAGCATCAGCCAGCTCGACTCGCGTGGAGGTGCCGTCGACGAGGAGCCAGCCGTCCACCGCTTTCCGGTCGAGGCGCATCTGACCACGCTCGTCGACACTCAGCCGTCGATGGGCTCCGTCGAACGGTGTCGCTTTCGGTCCGAGAAGCGCAATCCGCTCGACGGATCGATTGCGGAGGGCGAGGAGCATCGCGGTCGTCGGATCGTTCCCGGACGGCGCCACGAGGAGGGTTGCGTTGGCG
>JAJAZN010000230.1 GCA_026785685.1 Thermoleophilia bacterium | reverse complement strand
GTCCTTGTACGGGTCACCGACCGTGTCGCCCGTGATCGAGGCAGCGTGAGCGTCGGAGCCCTTGCCTCCGTAGGCGCCTTCCTCGATCAGCTTCTTGGCGTTGTCCCAGGCGCCTCCGCCCGAGGTCATCGAGATCGCGAGGAAGAGGCCCGTGACGATCGTGCCGATGAGCAGGCCACCGAGCATCTCCGGACTGATGATGCCGACCACGATCGGCACAACGACGGGTATCGCAGCGGGGAGCATCATCCCCTTGAGCGCCGAGGTTGTCACGATGCCGACAGCCAGCGAGTAATCGGGCCGCGACGTCCCCGCCATGATCCCGGGGTCGGCCGCGAACTGGCGCCGCACCTCCTCGACGACCTCACCGCCGACACGGCCGACGGCCGTCATTGCGAGGGCAGCGAACAGGAACGGCATTGCCCCGCCGATGAAGAGGCCTGCTATGACGTACGGATCGTCGAGCGAGAAGACCGTGTCGATCCCCTTGTCCACGAGACCGCGCGTGTACTCGTCGAACAGGATCAGCGCGGCAAGACCGGCGGAGCCGATCGCGTAGCCCTTCGTAACGGCCTTCGTCGTGTTGCCGACCGCGTCGAGCTGGTCGGTGATCGTGCGCACCGACTCAGGCATGTCCGCCATCTCGGCGATTCCACCCGCGTTGTCCGTGACAGGCCCGATCGCGTCGAGTGCGACAATCAGGCCGGCCATCGAGAGCTGGGCCATGACCGCGACGCCGATCCCGTAGATGTTGCTACCGCAGATCTCGTACGCCGCGATGACGCCACCGGCGATCACGATCACCGGCAGGGTAGTCGCTTCCATGCCCTTTGCGAGGCCCGCAATGATGTTCGTGGCGTGGCCGGTGGTCGATGCGGAAGCGATCTTCTTCACCGGGCTCCAGCGCCTCCCGGTGTAGAACTCCGTGATCGCAACGAGCAGGAAGGTGATCGCGAGGCCGACGAGCGCCGAGCCGTACAGCTGCCAGAACGTGAACCGGCCGCCGTCGAACGCCTGCGTCACCGGGATGAACCCGATCGCCGACAGGATCGTCGCGACGACAACGCTCATGTAGAGCGCGTTGATGATCGAGTTCGGCCCGCTGCCGACACGCGCTGCAAAGGTGCCAATCACGGACGCGAGGATCGCCATCCCGCCGAGCGCGAGGGGAAAGAGCCAGAGGTCGCCGGCAGGGTACGCAGTGCCGAGCAGCATCACGGCGACCGTGGTGACCGCGTACGTCTCGAACAGGTCGGCGGCCATGCCCGCGCAGTCGCCCACGTTGTCACCGACGTTGTCGGCGATCACTGCCGGGTTGCGCGGGTCGTCCTCGGGAATTCCCGCCTCGATCTTGCCGACGAGGTCTGCACCAACGTCGGCAGCCTTCGTGAAGATGCCGCCGCCGAGGCGGGCGAACACCGAGATCAGCGATCCACCGAAGGCGAGTCCGATGAGGTCCTTCACGGCCGACTCCGGCGAGTTGCCGAGGGCGCCGGTGAGGAACCAGTAGTAGCCGGCGACGCCGAACAGGCCGAGACCGACGACGAGCAGGCCCGTGACCGACCCGGCGCGGAACGCGACCTTGAATGCGGGCGCGACGCCTTCGCGCGCGGCCTCGGCCGTGCGGAGATTCGAGCGGACGGCGACGTTCATGCCGATGAAGCCCGCGGCCGCGGAGAGCGTTGCTCCGATCACGAAGCCCAACGCGGCACCCCAACCGAGTGCGTTGTAGAACCCGATCAGGAGGATGGGCAGGATCGCGACGACTGCAATCCACGTGTACTGCTTCTGCAGATACGCCGCGGCGCCTTCCTGCACGGCGCCCGAGATCTCACGCATTCGCTCGTTGCCCTGTGGCTGCTTGAGCAGCCAGTAGGTCAGGTAGATCCCAAACAGCACTGCGATACCCGCGCATACGAGCGCGAAGGCCACAGCATGGTCATTGAAGAAGTCCATTAACCCTCCGGAGGCAACGTCACAAAGAAAGCGCCGAAACGGGATCGGCGCGCCCGATTATGCAGCACAAACTCGTGCGCCGCTTGACGAACCGCGCATTTCGAGCCGGTCTCAGCCCTCGCGACTCGGGCTCAGGGTGAGGTCTCTGTAGATTCGCGCAAGGTCGTCGCCGCCCTCGAACCGTGCGATTTGCCGCTCGGCGGCGTTTTGCTCAGGGACGCGAAGCCACTCCGCTGCGCCGATCTCGGACGCGACGGGGAGCACCCATTCGATCAACCGTTCGATTCGTGCCCTGGCCGGAAGCACCTCGCACCGTTCGAGATCGATCAGGTCGCCGGAGAGGCCGTAACGGATCGCGCGCCACATGTTCTCCTCGATCAGCCGGTGGGGCTGTTGCACAATGGGCTCGCCCTCGTCGAGGGCCCGGGCAATCCTCGCGGTCAGTGCGACGCAGAGCGCAGCGAGCGACTGCGATTCCGCGAGGCACGGCTGGCCGTCGCAGATGCGGATCTCGACGGTCGGGAAGGCAAGATGAGGCCGAACACTCCACCATAGTTGCGTGTGCTCGGTGATCGAGCCCGTGTCGTAGAGGAAGCGGACGTACCGCTCGTACTCATCCCAGGTGTCGAACGCGTCGGGGACGCCGCAGCGCGGGAAGAAACGAGTGAAGATCTGGGTTCGCGCGGAATGGAGGCCGGTGTTGACGCTCTCGGCGAAGGGCGAGCTGGCGGACAGCGCGAGGAGCTCCGGGAGCCAGTTGCGCAGAGCGCTCGTGACCTGGATCGCCCGATCGGCGCCCTTGACGCCGACATGGACGTGGAGCCCGAACGTGTTGTTCTTCCACACGACGTACCGGAGCAGCTCATCGTTTCGCCTGTAGTGGGGCGTGTCGATGATTCGCTGGTCCTTCCAGTTCGCCCAGGGGTGTGAGCCGGTGGCGCCGAGCTCGAGTCCGAGCGGAGCGACGAGGCCGGCAAGCTCGGCGCGACGGTCGGCGATCGTGGCAGGAACGTCGGCGAATGTCTCGACGCGCCCCGTCTTGATCTCTGCCTCGGAGGCGATCAGCTCGCCGGCGAGATGGCCTTCCGCGGGCGTCCCGGCAGCGGCTGCCTGGACGTCTTCGAATCGATTGACGAGGTCGAGGGTGACCGGGTCGAGGAGCGCGAACTCCTCCTCCACGGCAACGGTGAAGTCGATGCCCTCGTCGAAACGCTCACGCGCCTCGCGGAGGAGCTGATCACTGGGAACGCGCTGTTTGTCACCCACGGCGCGAAAAAGCGTAGTCGATACTGCACTTTCGATAGCGACCCTTCCGTCGGGCCATCAGGCGAACGGGTCGAGCAGACGGCGCGAGATGCAGGCCCAGCTCCAGTGCTCGACGACGGCCGCACGCGCCGCGGCGCGGATCGCCGCCCGCTCGGGCGGTGGCAGCGCAAGCAGCTCCGCGAGACGTCGCGCCAGATCGACGGCGTCGCCCGACTCGAACGCCGCGAGATGTCGCAGAGCGGGCGGATACGCGGCCCCGAGCCCCGCGGCCACCTCCGCGAGCCCCGAGTGGCGGGCGACGAGCGGCGGACATCCTGCAGATGCCGCCTCTGCGGCGACCATCCCGAAGGCCTCGGGAAAGATCGACGGTACGACGCACGCGTCGGCGAGTGCCAGCAGGTGCCGGAGATGACGGTGCTCGAGCGGCCCCGTGAACGTCGCGTCGACTCCACTCTCGGCTGCACGGCGCTCGAGGGCCGCCCGCTCCGGCCCGAAGCCGACGACGACGAGTCTGGCTTCCATGCCCTCCAGCGCGTCGATCAGGACGTGGACACCCTTCTGCTCGATCAGCTTTCCGAAGTAGACGACGACGGGTGGGCTTGGCGGCACGAGTCGTTGAAAGCGCTCGCTGTTGCCCTCGTCGGGAAGTCGCTCCTCCGCGTTCCCGGGGTTCGGCGCATCGCGTGCAGCCTCGTTGACGAGCGCGGCGCCAGCCACGTCGCGGGCCTCGGGAGCCCACTCGTCGATATCGACGCCCGGTGGAACCTCGAAAACGCGCTCGGTGTGCCCGCAGACCTCGTCGAGCACGGTACGGATGTGCTCGGAGCCGACGTACGTCGCCGTCGCTGACGCAAGCGCCTTCGCCCCCCACTGCGACAGCTCGGCGTTCCCGCGCATCGAATACTCGAGCTCGGAACCGTGTGCCTTGACGGCGAACGGCACGCCTGTCGCGACCCCGACGGGGCCACCCAGGAGAACGTGGTTCGTGAAGACGGCGTCGGCGGGCAAGAGCTCGCGGATGGAGCGGGCGTTCGCCTCCACCCACGCTTCGAGCTCGGCACGCGTGCAGTCCTGGACGCGTCGCACGTCGTAGCCGTCGTAGTGGTCGAGGACGAACACGGGCAACAGTCCGCCGACGTCCGGTCGTACTGTGTCCGCGGTGCCGAGGTCGTAGTGGCCGGGGTTCGGCTCCTGCGAGAGAACCGTCACGTCATGGCCGGCATTGCTCCATTCGCGCGCCAGCATCCGGGTGTAGACATTGGAGCCGGTTCCGCCGAGGAGATACCCGTGCCAGAGGAGAATGCGCATGCGCTCATCCTGCCTGGTGACAACGAGTCGAGAGGATCGAGATGCGCAACCCTGGAGACAGGTCGAGGCCCGCCGCGCGGCTCAGGTCAGGTGGAAGTAGAGCGCGTAGAGCAGCTCGACGGCAGGGTTCGACGTGTGCACCTGGACGTCGGAGGGGGTCGTGAGGAGCGCCTGCGAGTAGTTGAAGATGATCTTGACGCCCGCGCCCACAAGCGCGTCTGCGGCTTCCTGTGCTGCGTCCGCGGGAACCGCGAGGACTCCGACGATGATGTTCCGCTCGTTGACGAGCTCGTCCAGTTGCTCGAGTGGGCTCACCGGAACTCCGCCGATCATTCGCCCGGCCTTGGCCGGATCGACGTCGAAGACGGCAGCGACCGTGATGCCGTGCTCGGCGAAGATCGGCGACGTGGCGATCGCGCCTCCCAGCCGGCCGGCCCCGACGAGCGCGATGTTGTGC
>JAJAZN010000229.1 GCA_026785685.1 Thermoleophilia bacterium | reverse complement strand
GCTCGCGGGGGTTGTGGGGGGGACCGGCACTGTAGGGGTTTGGGGCTGTCTGGGCGGGGGGGGGGCCCCCCCGGGGGCGGCCCCATACACACTCGGGAAGATCTCTTTTCCGCCGGAAACCGCTATGTACACCCGGGGAACTTGAAGGACGCGATGCGGGTACTCCAGTTGAAAGTGCCGCTGGCCTTCAGGTATTCAGTCGTGAACCAGAAGGTGCAGTCATCGACCGGGTCAACGGTCATTGCGCTGTAATCACCCCAGCGGTGGAGGTTTCCGGTTTGTGATCCGCCACCAGCCTGGACGATGCTCTCGGTCTGCATCGTGCCCACAGGGTCTCCTACGAGTCGTCCGGTGTACCGGATGCTCGGGAAGACGGAGCCGCTCGAGGCGCTGTAGCCGAGTGCGATGTTGCCCTGCTTATCGCTCGCGATACTGCCCATCCAACGATGAATGCTGTCGCTGATGCCGAGTGTGCCTTGCTGGAAGACGGTCGGTGTTGCGTTGGGAGAGCGAACCTCATACCAGCGGACGCTCGTGATCTTGCTCCTCTTGCTGGCGCCCACGGCAACAGAATGGTTGACGAGGAGCGACTCGACTCCGCCACGGTTACGGTACGCGAGGCGGTACATCAAGCGGTCGGCGAGAGAGTCCAATCTGTTACTCGTGCTCGGCTGCGGAATACACGCTCCGCCGCCAGAGCAGGCGGCACTAAACGCAGCCACGGGAATGCTTGCCGGGCCTGTGAAGGTTGTGTTTGCCGCATTTGCGAAATCGACATGGAACTTCCACAGGTTCAGCGAGTTGGCTCCGAAGTTCATGAAGAAGTTCGGCGAGCCAGTGGGAGGCGCGTTGACGCCGTCGAGATCAGGAGGAAGCAAGCCTCCAAAGCTGGTGCTCAGCTGGAAACACTGCTGGGTCGCGGCTGTACCTGCCAACATCGCGGTGCGATCAAATGCGCAGACTTTGCTCCCGGCGAAGGTCTGCGCGTTATTGAAGATGTTGTAGCTGATGTAATACCCATCCGGCCACACGCCCATTTTTGGATAATCGTTGAACTGGGTATTGCCATAGCTAAAGGCGTACCGAGTGTAGGCACCGGTCGCATCGGACGTTTGCGAAACGGCGACGCATTGAAGGTACGGCAAGGTAGAGACGGAGAACTGGGTCAAGATCCAGCGCCTGGCGACCTTGTCGTACTGAACGATCGGATCGCCATCGTTGTTGGTCTCGCAACCGCCTCCAAAGCCAACCCACGGGCTGTTGCCTGCTTTAGGGAAGCCGTTGAGAATTGCCCCGGTGGCCTTGTCGAAGACCGCAAAATACGTATTGACCCACTGCACATATTGGGTTTCGCCGACCGCACCGACGGTATCGGGAGGGGCGTACTGATCGCTAAACCCGTAATCTCCCTGGCCGACCCCGGCGAAGTTCAGGCCGCTAGTCGTTCCAGCCAGAGGCCCCGCGGCGGTTTGCAGAGCGCCATCCGTCTGGTTGAGGGCGTTGCCCATGTTCGGCAGGACGCGTAGAGGCTTTTCCTTCTTCTCCTTGTCGGTGGACGCGGCTGGAGCGACACCGGCGAGACCGCTGAGCGGACCTGACACATCCGAATACACCGCGGAAGAGACTTCCACCGGTCCGATCGGTTGCGGAGGCGCGGCTTGCGCCGAAAATGTGATTCCGACCACGAGCACCGCGACAGTGAGCATCACGACCAACGCAAGAGAAAGCCTGAAACGACGCATATCTACCATCCCGTCCAGAAGTGTGCGGGGCGCACGATTGCCATTATCGACACACTCTGCTGGATTGCGGGCAGTCGGTCAACCGCACGGAGCCTTCCGAGTCCCCGGTGCCGTTTCACGCCGTTCGCTGGCGGCCCGCCGGCCGGCGGTGACGGTGACGCCCGTCGCCTGGGTTTCGTCCGCGCCACCGCCCGGCAGCCGTCAGCCCTGGCAGGCGGCGAGCAGGCCCTGCACGTAGCCGATCGCATGCAGGCGACCCAGGGTCGGATAGCCCGGCACGAGGGCCGTGTCACCCGCGAGCGTCGGTGAGTGGTCGGTGCGCAGAGGGGCGTCGACGCCCGCTTCGAGGTACGCGCGGATGCACGCTGCCATATCGGTGGGGCCTTCGTCGACGAACGTCTCCTCGAAGCGCGCGGGCGCGCCCCTCACATCGCGGAAGTGGACGAAATGGATGCGACCGGCCTCGCCGAAATGACGGATCGCCCGAGGGAGATCGTCGGTCATGAGCGCCACGTTGCCCTGGCACATCGTCATGCCGTTCACGGTGCTCGGCTGGAGCTCGAAGACGCGATCGTAGGCATCGAGCGAACGGATGATCCGGCCGATGCCGCGGAGGGGCGAGAGCGGCGGGTCGTCCGGGTGGAGCGCGAGCTTCACTCCCGCCTTCTCGGCGACAGGAACGGCGCGCTCGAGGAACCAGGCGAGCGTCTCCCAGAGGAGCTCCTCGGCGACGGGAGCACCGGGTGCCGGGTTGTCCGCCCAGACGGACGCGTCGAAGGCGGTGACCTCTGCCCCACTCCGGCCCGGCCGCGCCACCGACGTGCGCGACCACGAGACGATCGGCATCCAGTTGTAACACCACACCTCGATCCCGAGCCTCCCCATTGTCCGGAGGAGATCGAGCACCGTCTCGAGCTCCTCTTCCCGGCCGGGAAGGCCGAGCCGGAGCCGATCCATGGGTGGGTTGTCCTCGAGCACGGTCAGGCGGAAGCCCGCGTCCTCGACCTGCTGGCGATACAGCGTGAGCGGGCCGAGCTGCCAGGGCTGCTCGGGCGCGTGCGCACGCCAGTCGATCGAGCCGCGCGGCAGCACGCCGGTCGCCTCGGTGATCCCGAGCTGGCGCAGCTGCGCCCAGGCGTCGGTGGGACGCGGCTCGAGCAGGATCTCGGCAAGGCGGAGCATGGCGCGACGCTATCGGTTTCTGCAGTGAGGTCGCACGACGTGCTCCGTCCCATGTCGTAGACTCCTGACTGCGGGCCAACCATTCGAGGTAACGGTTAAATCAGGGGGCTTTGTGGGTTGGCCCGCACGGCCTGGCGGGCCTGGCGACTGTGGCTACGCACTTCCCCTCCCCTGAGAAGTGCGGGTGCTGTGCTGGGCCCGCCACCTCTTCCTTCGCGTGCCAGGGCGAGGGGTGAGGCTTCAGCCTCACCCGCACTAACGTCCCCGGCAGACAGGTCTCCTGAGAACACTTGTCGACCGCCGGGTTTCAGCAGAGCATGAACCGATGCCCCGACAGCCCCGCTCCGAAGCTGCAGGAGCCGTCCACCACGTCGTATTCCAGGGAAATGGACGGTGCCGAATCGTGCTCGACCGGGTCGACGCGGAACGACTCTGGAGTGGGTTCGAGATCGTCTGCAAGTCCTGCGAGTGGGAGTGCACCGCGGCCTGCCTGCTCGGTACTCATTTCCACACGTTCGTGCGGACAGAGGTGCCAAACCTTGGCGAAGGGATGCGGCAGCTCCTCGGCAGCTATGCCCGTTGGTTCAACATGCGGCACGCGCGCGAAGGTCATCTCTTCCGAAGCCCTTTCTGGTCGACGAAGGTGACCACGAACGATCACCTCCTCGTCGGGGCGTCATACGTCGCCCTGAATCCCGTCCGGGCAGGACTGTGTGCGCACCCCTCGGAATGGCTCTGGACGACCCACCGGGAGCTCGCGGGCCTCGAGCCGCAGAAGCTGGTGCGCGCAGACGGGCTGCTGGCGTGGCTCGGCAACAACGACCTCGATCGTGGGCGCCACGCCTACAAGCAAATGATCGAAGACGATCTGGCGCGGCTTCGCGCGACGCCTGGGTACCGCCACGCCTCGCTCAGCTACCTGCGCGAGGTCGAACAACGCCACTGACGTGCGGTTGAGGCTGAAGCCTCACCCCATGGCTCACCCCCGCCTCACATCCCCAACCACCGCCGGCACAGCCCACGCGCGGGTGAGGCTGAAGCCTCACCCCATGCCTCACCCTGCAACCACCCGCCGGCACAGACTGCACGCAGGGTGAGGCTTCAGCCTCACCCGCTCATCGCAGCCCCACGACGTCGACGAGCTGCTGGAGCTCCTCCTCCGTGTTGTAGTAGTGAACAGACGCCCGCACCACGGCCTCGATCCCCCGACCGCCGAGATCGAGCCGGCTGTACGACACGGGCGTCAGCGAGACGTTGATCCCCTCCGCGGAGAGCAGAGCAACGATCGCCTGCGCGCTCACGCCCTCGAAGGTGAACGTCACGATGCCGCACTTCTCGACCCCACGGTCGCGCACGTCGACGCCCGGCAGCGCCTCGAGCCGCTTCCTGAGCGACACGGCGAGGCCCTGCACTCGCTCCGCGATGGCGTCGATCCCCCAGTCGAGGGCGTAGTCGACGGCCGCGCCGAGGCCGAGCTTCGTCGCATAGCTCGTCTCCCAGTTCTCGAACCGGCGGGCATCGCCCCGGATCGCGTAGGTCTCACGCCCTGTCCACTCGGCCGCGTGGAGGTCGAGGAACGGCGGCTCGAGCTGCTCGATCAGCCCCTGTCGCACGTAGAGGAACCCCGTCCCCCGCGGGCCGCGGAGAAACTTCCGCCCGGTCGCAGACAGCATGTCGCACTGGAGCTCCCCGACGTCAGTCGGGAGCTGGCCGACGGACTGGCACGCGTCGAGGAGCAACGGCACCCCGGCGGCGCGACATAGCCGCCCCACCTCCGCAGCGGGCTGCACGAGCCCACCCTGGGAGGGAACGTGCACGAGTGACACAAGTCGCGCCCCGCGCGCGAGCTCGACCTCCAGCGCCGCCACGGAGATCTGACCGTGCTCGTCATCGGGTATCACCTCCACGACGGCGCCGGTGCGCTTCGCGACCTGGAGCAGCGCGATGTAGTTCGACGCATACTCGGCGCCGCAGGTGAGGACGCGATCACCCCGCTGGAAGTCGAAGGAGTAGAACGCCATGTCCCACGCGCGGGTCGCGTTCTCGACGATGGCCACCTCGTCGCGCGAGCAGCAAAGGAGGCGCGCCACAGAGTCGTACACGGCCTCGACGCGATCGTTCTCCCGGGCGGCCGCCTCGTAGCCACCGATCCGCGCCTCCAGCTCGAGATGCTCGATCACCGTGCGAAGCACGACATCGGGCATCAGGCTCGCGCCCGCGTTGTTCAGGTGGACGACGGATTCACAGCCAGGCGTCTCGCGCCGCGCTCTCGCGACGTCGAACGCGCTCATTCGTCGTCCGGATCCTCGTCCTCGGCCAGCCGTCGCTGCAACACGCTCCGTGAGAGGACGCCGACGAGTCGGCCCTGCTCGACAACCGGAACGCGCTCCGCGTCGTGCTCCTCGAGGAAATGAAACGCCTGGTCGAGCGGCGTATCGGCATCGATCGTGTAGTACGGCTCCTCGGCCAGAGGGCCGATCGCAGTCCGGGTCGGGTCGAGGCCACCGGCGACGACGGTCGCGACGAGCGTCTTGCGCGTCAGCACGCCCGTCAGTGCACCATCGGCGTCGACGACGTACACGGCACGAACCTCGGGCGGCGTCAGCACGTGCCCGGCCTCCTGCGCCGACGCCGTACCCGGCAGGGCGCGCGGGTCGGAGATCATCGCGTCGCGCACGCGCTCGGTCGTCACGGGTACATCCCGCGTGCCTCGAGCGCCGCGCCGACGTCCTTGATCCCGGCGACGAGCGCAGACGTGCGCAAGGTGAGGTTCTTCTCGGTCGAGACATCCCAGACCCGATCGAACGCGTCGTTCATCTTCTCCGAGAGCTTCGCCCGGATCTCATCACGACCCCAGAAGAGACGCCCGAGGTCCTGCACCCACTCGAAGTACGACACCGTGACGCCGCCCGCGTTTGTGAGGACATCGGGCAGGATCGGGATCCCACGCTCGCCGAGGATCGCGTCGGCCGTGAGCGAGATCGGGCCGTTCGCGCCCTCGGCGATCAGCTTGCACTGAAGTTTCGGGGCGTTGTCGATCGTGACCTGGTTCTCGCGTGCCGCGAGCACGAGGATGTCGCACTCGAGCTCGAGCAGCTCCTCGTTCGAAATCCTGACGCCGGTCGCCCAGCCCTCGAGGGAGCCATTCTCCTTCGCGTAGGCGCTCATCGTCGCGATGTCCAGGCCGGCCGGGTCGTAGACGCCACCCGAGACGTCCGAGACGGCCATCACCGTGGCGCCCCGCTCGACGAGCTCGAGCGAGGCGATCCCCCCCACGTTGCCGAAGCCCTGCACCACGCACCGCTGGTCGCCGAGCTTCCAGCCGAGCCGCTCACAGGCGCGGGCCACCGTCATCACGACGCCGGCGCCGGTTGCCTCGTGCCGGAAGACCGAGCCGCCGATCGAGATCGGCTTGCCCGTGACGATTTCCGGCACCGCGTGCCCCACCTGCATCGAGTAGGTGTCCATCATCCAGGCCATCGTCTGCTCGTTGGTCGCCATGTCCGGCGCCGGAATGTCCTCCTTCGGGCCGATGATCGGCAGCAGCTCCGAGGTGAAACGGCGCGTCAGTCGCTCGAGCTCACCCTGCGACATCTCGCGCGGGCTGCAACGCACACCCCCCTTCGCACCGCCGTACGGCAGGCGCAGCAGCGCACACTTCCAGGTCATCCACACGGCGAGCGCGGCGCACTCGCCGAGCGTCACCTCGGGGTCGTAGCGAATGCCGCCCTTCGTCGGCCCGAGGACGCTCGAGTGCTGCACGCGGTAGCCCGGGAAGACGACGCGGCGGCCGCTGTCGAGGCGCACCGGGCAGCTGACGATGAACGCGCGCTCCGGAAACCGCAGGCGCTCGGCGACATCGGGGTCGATGTCCGCGTAGGGCACGGCCTGGTCGTACTGGGCGATAGCCGTGCGGTAGAGCGGGGAATCCCACTCCAGGGGCTCGTGTAGCTCCTCTTCGTGCATGCTCGCCATCGCGCGGAGCAGTCTACGCATCCTGCGGGAGAGCGGGGGCAAATGCACAGGAGGTGAGGGTGTTGGATAGGCCCCTTCGCGCACGCCTTGCACGCGGCTGAACCGGCCCAATCACCCGAGTGGGCTTCACGAGGACGCGTGAAGCGAGCAGCGAACCCGTCCATGAGAGGTGCGCGGGCGGGCCACTTCAGGATCTCGCGAAGCGAGCAGAAACATGCATGTTGGGGAGCTGCGATACGCTCTTCCATCACAGCTCCCCAAATCACCGGAGTGGGCTTCACGAGGACGCGTGAAGCGAGCAGCGAACCCGTCCATGAGAGGTGCGCGGGCGGGCCACTTCAGGATCTCGCGAAGCGAGCAGAAACATGCATGTTGGG
>JAJAZN010000228.1 GCA_026785685.1 Thermoleophilia bacterium | reverse complement strand
GCGCAAGCCGATCGCAGCGACCATGGGCATCGGTCTCGGTGCCGCGTACCTGGCGGGTACGTATCTCCAGAACCTACCGCTCTTCGGCGCCGTTGCACATCCTCGGGTTGCACCCGGCGATATGCGCTTCTCGTTGACGTTCGACGACGGACCCGATCCAAGACACACCCCGGCGATCAGCACTCTCCTCGCCGAAAGAGGACATCGCGCGACCTTCTTCGCCCTCGGCCGTGCTGCGCGAGCGCATCCGGCCCTGATCCGGCAGCTCGCGGCAGACGGCCACGAGATCGCATGCCACGGTGAAGACCATCGCCTGCTCGCCTTCGCTCCACCGCGGGCGATCGTTGCCCAGATCCTTGCCTGGGAGGAAGCGGTCGAGACGGCGCTCGGATCTCCCGGCGCTCGGCTCATCCGCACTCCGCACGGCGCCCGGAGTCCGTGGCTCGTTTCCGTCGCGCGACATCGTGGCTACACGGTGTGCGGCTGGGACGGGAGCGTCTTCGACACGGCTGAGCCCGGGGTTGAAACGATCGCGGGTCGCGTCGTCTCCTTGCTTCGCCCGGGGGCCGTCGTTCTACTGCACGACGGCGACGCCACGGGGTGCGGCGGCTCCCGCGCCCAGACGGTCGCGGCGCTCGGCCCAGTCCTTGACGCTGCCGAGCGGCGGGGACTTCGCTCGGAGACGCTCGGCTCGCTGTTGCACCGATCGTCGGCCTCGCCTACAAGCTCTGGATCCCTCGCGCGGTCAGGGCGAGGCCGAAGAGGAGCAGGATCGCGGTGATCACCTCGCCGTTGTGCACCGTGAACCAGGCGCGAATCCGGGCGAGAAACGGCGCCGAGCGCGACGGCACAAACGTGCCGAGTGCGGCGACGGCAATCACCGTCGACGAACCGATGACGACGAAGAGCACCGCAAGCGTTGCCTGATCGGCGTCGCTGAGATCGGCACGAAGGATCTCTCCCGCCGCGGCTACCACCACCGGATACGTCGCGGAGTAGATGCCGAGCAGGAGCGCTCCGAACACGGAGATCTCCGCGACCGCTCGAAGCCAACCCGGTTGCTCCTTCTCGCGGTGTTCTCCCGGAGGTTCGGATCGTTCCTTCCTCGCCTTGAGCAGGGTTCGCGCACCGAAGCCGAGGAGCGCCAGCCCGAGGACGATCTCCTCGAGCTGCTCGAGGTCGACGTGCTGCCAAAACCGACCGGCAGCAGCGCCATCACGACCGAGATGGAAATGATCCATGCGGCGACATAGGCCCAGACGACCCAGAGCCCGCGCTTCGCGTTCAGCAGGAGGACAGCCACCATGATGCCCCACGGGTTGGCTGCACATGCCAACCCGAGCAGGATCACGCTGGGGTATTCCGTGCTCATCTCGGGGGCTTGGAAACCACTCGGTGATACTACTCCTAGGCCGGATCCTTCATCCTGTCGCGTCATTCAGGTCTGATTCAGGTACGCGGCCTATGCTCTCCTCGATGTCCGTTGGAGACCGCGTGCGCGTGCTCGTCTTCACCGCACCGGTCGGCGATGGTCACGTCGCTGCCGCGCAGACGCTGGCGGACGACATTCGGCGGCGCAACACAGCGGCGGATGTCGAGGTGGTCAATGCGCTCGAGGCATTCAACCTACCTCTGCGATGGCTCCTCCTCGATGCGTACCGGTGGCAGCTCACGAGCGCACCGTGGTTGTTCGGGATCGTCTTTGCAGGCCTTCGGCGGAGCAAGGTGCTCCGATCCATGTCGAGGCTGCTGGTCTCGTCACTCGGGTCTCGGTCGATCCGTCGGGCTGTCCGAGACCATGATCCCGATGTCATCGTCTCGACGTTCCCGGCGACGACGACGATTCTCGGCTGCCTGAAGCTCCGTGGCCAGGTCAACGTCCCCGTGTGTGCGACGATCACGGACTTCGCGGGAGTCGAGATGTGGGCCGACCGAGGCGTTGATCTTCATCTCGTCATGCACGAGAGCCTCGTCGAGACGATCGATCGGATTGCTGGCGCGGGAAGTACGCGTGTTGTCAACCCGCTCGTTGCCGCCGAGTTTCGCGCGCCCGCAGCGATCGCGGAGAGCAGGCGATCGCTCGGATTTTCTTCGTCTGGCCGTCTCGTCGTCGTCTCGGGTGGAGGCTGGGGGGTCGGAGACCTCGACGGAGCCGTGAGAGTCGCACTCGAACTCCCGGACATGTCAGTCGTCTGCCTGGCCGGTCGCGACGAGAAGCACCATGCACGGTTGCTTCGCGCCTTCGACCTCGAGCCACGGGTCACGGTGCTCGGTTTCACCCACCAGATGAGCAAACTCCTCGGGGCTGCTGACGGACTGATCCACTCGACCGGTGGCGTCACGTGCCTCGAGGCGCTTGCCCGGGGGTGCCCGATCATCGCCTACGGCGCGCCACGGGGGCACGCACCTGCACTCGCGCGGAAGATGGCAGACCTCGGACTCCTCGTGCACGCACGCTCCGCTGCGGAGCTTCGGGTTGCCCTGACCTCCGGCCGGACGGGCGACTGCGTCGTGCTCGATCACCCGGATGCGGCCGACCTCGTCCTCGCCGCTCGCTCCAGAGTCACGACGCGTGCTCGTGCTCGTGCGGCCCGCCCTCTTGCTCTCGCTGCCGCGATGACCCTGCTCGTTCTCGGGATCTTCTCCAGCGACCTGACCTACCCGCTCGTTGCAGAGGCGTTCTCGCTGCCGGAGCCGACGGCCGTCTCGCAACAGGGGAACGCAATCTCGTTCGTTGTCTCGGGCGACCGACAGGCCCTCCTCGGCTTCGCTCCCCTCGCTCGCAGTCATCGACTTCACGGTTCGGTGGTGACGTCCGACTTGCTGTCGTCACGGCAGATTGCCGTTCTCCGTGCCGCTGGGCTTGATCCAATCCCGGGGATCGAATCAGGAGGTATCCGGTCGTCGCTCAGCGAGCGAAGAACCTTGCAGGCCCAGGTGCACGCATATCGTGTCGGAAAGCATTTCTACTTCCTCGCGCCGCGGGAGGGATTCACGATCACCGGCTACCTCCTCGCTCGGCATCTCGGCGGCATTCCACTGCAGTCGCACGCCGTTCTCGGGCAGGGTCACTTCACTGATCTCCAGGCCGGCGTGGTCGTGACGGCTGATCTGCACCCCGGGGGTGCCGCCGCGCAGGCGTTGCTTCGATCCTGGGAGCGGCTCGCTCGGACGGTGCCCCAGATCTCGTCCGTGCCTCCCCCGCAAGCGTCGACCTGATCGATGCAGGCCTCTCTCCCGCTCGTGGGGATCGGCTCCCTGGTGGGTGCGTACTGGCTTCCCGGGGCTGCGGCCGTCGCGCCGCCTGCGGCGCGCTGTTTCGCGATCCCGACTCGTGCTCCGCGCGGAGAAGGGGTTGTCATCACGTTCGATGACGGGCCACACCCGCGAGGGACGCCTGCGATCCTGTCGGAGCTCGAGCGATCTTCTGCGCATGCGGTCTTCTTCGTCTCGGGAGAGCAGGTCGAGCGCTACCCGAGCGTCCTCCGCGACGTCGTTGCGTCCGGTCACGAGCTGGGCCTGCACGGCTACCGGCATCAGACGCGACTTCAGTGGACGCGCCGTCTCTTCGTCGACGACGCTCGCCGATCGATCGACGCTGTCGGCGTGGCGACCGGATTACTGCCGACCCTGTACCGACCGCCGCACGGCGTCTTCAGCGTCGCGGGGTTGCGGGAGGTCTCGAGGGTCGGCCTCGAACCGCTGCTCTGGTCGAGATGGGCGCGCGACTGGGAGGCGCGAGCTACCCCCGCTTCGATCGTCCGCCGCGCTACTGCCTCGATCGCGGCGCGCGATGTGATTCTCCTGCACGACGCCGATCACTACGGTGCGGCGGAGAGCTGGCGCCGTACGGCGGCAGCCCTG